>NZ_KV791857.1:0-87395 GCF_001808005.1 Staphylococcus sp. HMSC13A10
CTAATTTTGTCATTATAAAAATCTCCTTTTGTTATAATTTATTTTAGTAATTGATAAATCTTAGAATCCAAATAATTTACTTAATACCCCTATACCATTTTCTACGATGCTTACGATACTAGTGCCTAATTTAGCTCCGTCATGTCCTTGTGCTGCTTGTACTGTATTTGCGATTGCTTCTGCTAATTTTGTCATTATAAAAATCTCCTTTTCTGTTTTAATTTATTTTAATTGTTGTTAAGACTTAGAATCCAAATAATTTTCCTAATACACTAACGCCATTTTCTACGATGCTTACGATGCTTGTTCCTAATTTAGCTCCATCGTGATTTTGTGCTGCTTGTACTGTATTTGCGATTGCTTCTGCTAATTTTGTCATTATAAAAATCTCCTTTTCTGTTTTAATTTATTTTAATTGTTGTTAAGACTTAGAATCCAAATAATTTCCCTAATACGCTAACGCCATTTTCTACGATGCTTACGATACTAGTGCCTAATTTAGCTCCATCATTATTAACACCGGCTTCAACTGTATCTTTAATTGCTTTGAATAAACCTTCCACTATAAACACTCCTTAATATTTATTGTTCAAAAGTTACTTTCAAAAACTGAGGTAAATTGATTCGTGTTGTTTATCTATCGTTTTGTTATTTATAATATATAACTTTCATGCCCAACTTTGGCGTCTTTTCCTTACTTCGCTATAAACACTTCAAAACTGTAAAATCGTTTTCAGTTTTGAACAGTTAGGGATACAAAACTGAATTGTTCACAATTCAATAGATTCAAATATTCTTCAAACTTAAAAACACTTTATGATATTGTTTCAATACACTACAATAGTGAAAAATATAAACATTTTTTATATCATAGCTATTGCATATTACAGTTAATTTAGCTATAATAATTCTTGTGTTAAAAAATGTCCTGGTAGCTCAGCTGGATAGAGCAATGGCCTTCTAAGCCATCGGTCGGGGGTTCGAATCCCTCCCAGGACGCTAACTAGAACTGTAATCCTGTTGGATTACAGTTCTTTTTTTATGACATCAAAACAGCTAGGCATTTTTGAATGCCTAGCTGTTTTGATTATTAATTTATAGGGACTTTTTAGGGACCTGAATACTTACAAATAAACTTAAAAAAATGATTTCCTATCTATCATTATAATTCTACCATATGAGGTTTAACATCTGGGTCGTGATTAGCAATGGCTTCTATACAATTAGGATTTTGCACCATCTCTATCACCCAATTTAAAGATTGTTGAGCATCTTTTTTATCAACTAATACTCCAGGTAATATATTTTCTTTCCAAGATTTAGAAGCATAACCAATATCAGATACTAGGAATAAGAATTTCTCATTATCATAAGATTTTACAATCGTAGAACTTAGACCTTTACTATGTCCTGGTGACCATATCATTTTAATAGTACCGTCTCCAAATAAATCAAAAGCTTTCTTTTTAGGTCCTAAATCGCTATCTTCAAATTTAAATGTTTCTAAGTGAACACCCTTCCATTCATGAGGAAGATAATGCATTTTATCTTTTTGTATAGCTTCATATTCCTCTTCACTAACTAATATATGTTTAGCATCTTTAACTAATCTTAATCCGTCAGCATGATCACAATGCATATGACTCATTAATATATAGTCGATATCACTAGGTTTATATCCTAGTTTTATCAATTGTTCATGCACTGCTTCTCCTTTTGGTAAATCAGCTTTATTTACAGGATATTGAAAACGTAAATTTTTAATTTGATGTGTTCTATTATCTGTATGCCATCCAGTATCTATTAATACTAAACCTTTAGGATGTTCTATTAAATAAACTGAAACAGGTATCTTAATTTGATGCTGTTTAGATCTAAAAAGACCTGTCCATGCAAGTAATCTATTATTTGAATATCCAAATGGTAACGCTTCATCTACAATCACATTCCCTGTGTGTAAAACATGAACTTTAATTTTATTTGTCATTGTTCTTCATCCTTTTTTAAAATGTCGTTGATGTGGTTCGTATAATCAAAAAGATCATTTAATTCTTTATTATTTAAATTTAATTTCCTTTTAAAACCTTCATACAACTTGTTTTGTCTATTATTATAAAATTGAAGTCCTTCCTCAGTTAGTTGTATAACTTTCTCTCTTTTATCTCCAGACTTTATCCGTTCTACAAAATGTTTTGTTTCTAATTTCTTAATCCTTTTTGAAATTGCAGTTTTATATACACCTTGTTTTTCAGCTATTTGATTCACAGATAATTGTTTATGTTCTAAAAGTAATTTAAAAATGCCTAATTGTTCTCTTGAAATATCAATATTTTCTTCATCAATAACTTCGTTAATAATTTTACTTATTTCAATAAATGTTAAGTGAAATTGATTAAATTGTTGTAATTCATTACCTTTCATATGTACCTCCAATAAAATAGTACACCTAGGTGTACTATATGTCAAAAAATAATAAGCTTTCTTGTCCGTTGAATATATAATTCAACTTTGAAGAAAGCTTATGCATATTTTTAAATATCATTTAGTTTAAATTCAATTGTATCTATCACTTTATGCTCTCTATTTCTAAAATTTAACGTTGCTTTGTTCTCATCATCTACAATAATTAATTCGGCATATGTTTCTTCAACAGCACTTCTTGATTGAGAAATACTACCTGGATTAATCACATGTACATCAGCTATATTTTCATATTTAGCAACATGTGTATGCCCGTAAAATGCTAGTTGAGCGTTTAATGTTTTAGCTTTTTCAGCTAATTTCATTCTCGTTTGATTTACTTGGTATAAGTGCCCATGTGTATAAAAGGCATTGATCCGATTATTTGAGATTGTATTTTCTTCAGGAAATTCTGGATAAAAATCACAATTACCTTTCACTCTGTTGTAAAGGCTAAGTTCAGTATCATCATATTGAAATTCTGAATCACCTAAATGAAGAAAAACATCTGCATCATTATGTTTCTCGTAAATATCGTAAAGAATTCCCGATTCATTATGATTATCACTTACTACAATCCATTTACTCATTATTCTCACCTGCTAAAAATTTTTGTAATTGATTAATAGCATTTCCACGATGACTGATTTTCGCTTTTTCCTCATCTGTTAATTGTGCCATTGTTTTACCAAGTGACGGAACATAAAAAACAGGATCATAACCGAAGCCATTTTCTCCTATAGGTTCAGTTGTGATTTCTCCTGATACCGTTCCTTTAAATTGCTGAGTTTGTCCGTTTGGTGAACTCATACTAATAACGCATACAAATTGTGCAGCTCTTTCAGTCTCGTTATTCATATTATCAAGTAACTTTTTAATATTATCTTGGTCATTTTTATCTAAACCAGCATATCTTGCAGAATAAACACCTGGTTCTCCATTAAGTGCTTGTACTTCAAGGCCACTATCATCTGCAATGACTTGCTTATTTAATGCTTTAGCTGCAGCTACTGATTTTAATTTAGCATTTTCTTCAAATGTTGTACCAGTTTCTTCTACATCAAAATCTTTAATCAATTCACTTATTCCTATGACATTTTTATTAGGAAATATAGCTTTAAAATCATTTATTTTACCTTGATTATTAGACGCAATAACGATATCTTCCATTATTTTTCCCTCCATTTATCCAACATTAACTCGTTCAACTTCAGCATCCATACCTAACCATTCTTGAATAATATTTTCAATATATGTCGTATCTCCTGTAGCAAAAAAGCGATGTGCTGGATGTTCTGTATAACTAGCATGTTCATTACTAAATGTTAATAATGCACTTACTTCTCGAGCTGTCTCTAGTCCAGAAGAAATAACAGTTTTCTTACCACCAAAATAATCATATATAGGTTGATATAATAATGGATAGTGTGTGCAACCTAATATAACAGTATCAGCATCACTATTTCTCCATTGTTTCAATGTTTGATGTATAACAATACTTGTAATTGTCGGATCATTATATCTCATTTGTTCTACTAAAGGAGCAAAAGCTGGACAAGCAATACCATATACTTCTACATTAGGATTAATTTGTTTAATGTGTTTACGATAAGCTTCTGATTTAATTGTACCTTCTGTTCCTAATATTAAAACATTTTGATTTCTTGTTGTCATAATAGCTGTCCTAGCACCAGGTTCAATGACACCTACCACTGGAATCGGTAATATTTTCTGTAAATGTTCTAATGCAACGGCAGTCGCTGTATTACATGCGATGACTAGCATTTTAATATCAAATTCTACAAGTTTTTGTGCAATTTCAGTTGTAAATTGTTTAACTTCTTCACCTGGTCTTGGACCATATGGACATCTACCAATATCTCCTAAGTAATAAATCGTTTCATTAGGAAGTTGTCTCATAATTTCTTTAGCTACTGTTAAACCACCAACACCTGAATCTATAACGCCAATTGGTCTATTCATAGTCTTACATCCTTATTTCATAATTAAGTTTTATTTTATCATACGCGATTCAATGTGTTTATTATTTTGAATTGTTACAGTCGTTATCTATTCATGGCCAATACAAAGTAAATCATTAAATAAAAAAGCGATACCCCTTTTATTGGGTATCGCTAAATCTGTCACTTATATTATTAATCTACTTTATGGTCAGAACCAAAGAATGATTTGAACATATGGAATGAAGTTTCTCTATTCATTGCAGCAATTGATGTTGTTAAAGGAATACCTTTTGGACATGCATTCACACAGTTTTGAGAATTACCACATTGTTGTAGACCACCTGCGCTCATTAATGCATCTAAACGTTCATCTTTTGTCATTGCACCTGTTGGGTGTAAGTCGAATAAACGAACTTGTGAAATAGCTTGTGCGCCAACGAAGCTATTATTTTGTGTAACGTTTGGACAAACTTCTAAACAAACACCACAAGTCATACATTTAGATAATTCATAAGCTGTTTGACGTTTTTTCTCAGGCATACGTGGTCCTGGTCCTAAATCGTAAGTACCATCGATTGGAATCCAAGCTTTCATACGTTTCAAGTTGTCGAACATTCTTGAACGGTCAACTTGTAAGTCACGAATTACTGGGAAAGTACTCATTGGTTCTAAACGAATAGGTTGTTCTAATTGGTCAACAATTGCAGAACAAGATTGTCTTGCGCGTCCGTTGATAACCATTGAACAAGCACCACATACTTCTTCTAAACAGTTCATATCCCAAGTTACTGGAGTTGTTTTTTCACCATTAATATTAACTGGATTACGTCTAATTTCCATTAGACAAGCAATAACATTTAAATTTTCTTTATAAGGAATTTCAAATGTTTCTTCATATGGTTTAGATTCACTATCGTCTTGACGTTTGATAATTAATTTAACCGTTTTTTGTTTTGGTTGATCGTTTTGCTGTTGTTGTTGATTACTTTGAGTTTCTGGAGTGTCTTTTACTGATTGGTCAGCCATTATTTTTTACCTCCTTTAGACTTACTAGTGTAATCACGTTTACGTGGTGGGATTAAGCTAATATCAACTGGATCGTATTCAAATCTAGGTGCTTCTGTTCTACCTTGGTAATACGCCATAGTTGTTTTTAACCATTCATCATCATTACGATCAGGGAATTCTGGTTTGTAGTGTGCACCACGTGATTCATTACGGTTATAAGCCCCAATTGTAATTACTCGTGCTAGCACAAGCATATTCCATAATTGACGAGTGAAGAATACAGCTTGGTTACTCCAAGTTTGTGTATCTTCCATATCGATATCTTCATAACGTTTCATCAATTCTTGGATTTTCTTATCTGTTTCTAATAATTTATCATTTTCACGCACAACAGTTACATTTGCTGTCATAATTTCACCTAATTCACGATGAAGTTTATAAGCATTTTCAGAACCGCGCATGTTTAATAATTTACCAAAGCGTTCTTGTTCTTCTTTCACACGTGCTTCATAAATACTGTCATCTAAGTCAGTGTATGAAGTTTCAATATCATCAAGATATTTAATAGCATTAGGGCCAGCTACTGTACCACCATAGATGGCAGATAATAATGAGTTGGCGCCAAGTCTATTACCACCATGTTGAGAGAAATCACATTCTCCTGCAGCAAATAAACCTTTAATGTTAGTCATTTGGTCATAATCAACATATAGACCACCCATTGAGTAGTGTACTGCTGGGAAAATTTTCATTGGTACTTTACGTGGATCATCACCAGTGAATTTTTCATAAATCTCAATAATACCACCAAGTTTAACGTCTAATTCATGCGGATCTTTATGAGATAAATCTAAGTAAACCATGTTTTCGCCGTTAATACCTAATTTTTGGTTAATACATACATCGAAAATTTCACGTGTCGCGATATCACGAGGTACTAAGTTACCATAGTCAGGATATTTTTCTTCTAAGAAATACCAAGGTTTACCATCTTTATATGTCCAGATACGTCCACCTTCACCACGTGCTGATTCACTCATCAGACGTAATTTATCGTCACCAGGAATAGCAGTTGGATGAATTTGGATGAATTCACCATTTGCGTATGCTGCACCTTGTTGATAAACGATAGATGCTGCAGAACCTGTATTAATCATTGAGTTAGTTGTTTTACCGAAGATGATACCAGGACCACCTGTTGCCATAATTACTGCGTCAGAACCGAATGATTGAATTTCAGAAGTTGTCATGTTTTGTGCAACAATACCTCTAGCAGCATTGTCGTCATCTTTAACTATACCTAAGAATTCCCAACCTTCGTATTTTGTTACTAATCCATCTACTTCAAATGAACGAACTTGTTCATCTAACGCATATAATAATTGTTGACCTGTTGTAGCTCCAGCAAATGCTGTTCTGTGATATAACGTACCACCGAAACGTCTGAAGTCTAATAGACCTTCATTAGTTCTACTAAACATAACACCCATACGGTCTAATAAGTGAATGATGTTAGGTGCAGCTTCAGCCATTGCTTTTACTGGTGGTTGGTTTGCTAGGAAGTCGCCACCATAAACAGTGTCATCAAAGTGAATCCAAGGTGAGTCACCTTCACCTTTTGTATTTACCGCACCGTTAATACCACCTTGGGCACAAACTGAGTGCGAACGTTTAACAGGTACTAATGAGAATAGATCTACATGTGCACCTTTTTCTGCTGCTTTAATTGTTGACATCAGACCGGCAAGTCCTCCACCGACAACAATAATTTTTTTCTCTGCCATAGAAATGTCACTCCCCTGAAATATAAAAACTAAGACTAGTTAATCTGTATTTGTTACATAAATGCGATAATAGCAGTTACGCCGATATAAGAGATAATTAAAAATACAATTAACGATACCCATGTGAAGACACGTTGTGATTTTTTAGATTGTAAAATACCCCATGTAACTAAGAATGACCATAATCCATTTGAAAAGTGGAATACTACTGCAATTACACAAATAATGTAGAAAATAGCCCACAATGGATTATGTAAAGTTTCGTGCATCATATTATAGTCAACTGCTTTACCGTAAAAAGCTTTTTGTAAGCGTGTTTGCCATAAGTGCATACCAATAAAGATGAATGCTAAAATACCACTTATTCTTTGGCAAAAGAACATCCAGTTTCTGAATAATGAGTAATGACCCACATTCTCTTTTGCTGTAAATGCAATGTGTAAACCAAATAAACCATGGTATAAAAGCGGAATATAAATAAATAGAAATTCAACTACCAATAAGAACGGTATTGATTCCATGAAACCTGAGGCTTTATTAAAAGCTTCCGCCCCTTGTGTTGCTTGATGATTGACCAATAAGTGAACAATTAAGAATGCACCGATTGGGATAATACCTAATAACGAATGGATTCGTCTTAAGTAGAATTCATTTTTTGATTGAGCCAAAAGGAGTCCCCCCTGTAAACATTTAATTAATTGACTAAAATTATAAAGTTGTATGTAAACTGCCGTAAAAAACCATATAAAATACTAGCTTCTTTTACTTCTTTATTTTGTACTCGTCTTAATTAAATCACTTTAAAGATACTTGGGAGCATCTTCCTGTTAAATTTAAAATCAAAAAAGTATTTCATAAAAAAGAAAAGGGCTAGTCATGTTATAGATTTCATATAATGATGTCGTCATATGTGAGTATTCTATAGCAATTCATGTAACCCTACATGATTGATAACAATTCTCAATTAGAAAACGCTTCCAAACAACTTTAAAAAAATAGCCTTTTGTTAACTATATTGTAACATTATTTAAAGCACTTTTGGACATGAGAATAATTCTCATGTCCAAAATTTGTCAATTTATTTTGATTGAAGTGCGTGCTGTAAGTTTTTTGCAACATTTTCGGGTAGTCCAGATTTTTTTAATTCTTCTAAAGATGCTGCTTTCATCTTCTTAATTGATCCAAAAGTTCTTAATAATTTCGTTTTACGTTTACTTCCAATTCCATCTATATCATCAAGTACTGACTTAAGACCTGTTTTTTGTCTCGTTTGTCTGTGGAATGTAATAGCAAAACGATGGACTTCATCTTGAATGCGGTGTAATAAATAGAAAGCTTGGCTATTTTTCTTCAATGGCACTATTTCAGCACTCGCACCATATAATAATTCTGACGTTTGGTGTTTGTCATTCTTTTGTAGTCCTGCAACTGGAATATCCAAACCTAATTCATTTTCAAGTACGTCCATAACACCGTTCATATGCCCTTTACCACCATCAACAATGATTAAATCTGGTAATGGGGTACCTTCATTTAGAACTCGAGTGTATCGTCGACGGACTACTTCTCTCATTGATTTATAATCATCTGGCCCTTCAACCGTTTTAATTTTATATTTGCGGTAGCCCTTTTTATCTGGCTTACCATCTACAAAAGTTACCATGGCTGATACGGGATCCACACCTTGGATATTGGAGTTATCAAATGCCTCAATTCTAATAGGAGTTTGTATTCCCATTCTTTCACCGAGTTCCTCAATTGCTTTAACTGTTCTTGATTCGTCTCTAGCGATTAATTCAAATTTATTTGTTAATGACACTTCGGCATTATGGTTAGCTAAATCTATCATTTCTTTTTTTGCACCTCTTGAAGGTTGCACTATTTTAGTATCCACAACAGATTGAATAATTTCTTTATTTAAATTTTTAGGGACATGAACTTCTTTAGGTAGGATGTGTTGATTTAAACTGTAGAACTGACCTATAAATGTATAGAATTCTTCTTCTTCTGTTTGTTGAATCGGAATCATCGTTGTATCTCTTTTAATCATATTGCCTTGCCTAATGAAAAATACTTGGATACACATCCATCCTTTAGACACACTATATCCAAAAACATCACGAATCGTATTATCGGTAGACATAATTTTTTGCTTTTTAGTGAGATTATGAATGTGTTGAATTAAATCACGATATTCTTTAGCACGTTCAAAATCTAATGATTCACTAGCTTTCTCCATACGATCTTGTAAATTGTTTAATATCGTTTTATCTTCACCATTTAAAAAATCACTAATTTCTTTTGTCATTTGAGCATATTTATCTAAATCTACATCATAAACACACGGCCCCATACATTGACCAATATGATAATAAAGACATAATTTATCCGGCATTTTATCACATTTTCTAAATGGATATATCCGGTCTAATAATTTTTTTGTCTCTTGTGCGGAATAAGCGTTAGGATATGGACCGAAATATTTACCAGATCCTTTTTTAACTGTTCTGGTTACGATTAATCTAGGATGTTTTTCTTTAGTAATTTTAATGAATGGATAGCTTTTATCATCTTTCAGCAAAATATTGTAACGTGGTTGATATTGTTTAATTAAGTTTAATTCTAAAAGTAATGATTCTGTCTCGCTTGAGGTTACAATAAATTCAAAATTACGTATTTCACTCACTAAGCGCGTTGTTTTAGCATCATGTGCACCAGTAAAATATGAACGTAATCGATTACGTAATTTTTTAGCTTTACCAACATAAATTACTTGATCATTACGATCTTTCATTAAATAACAACCAGGTTCCAATGGTACGACATTTAACTTAGTTTTAATTTGTTCTTGATACGTTTCCATGTTTTTCCTCCTTTCTTGTTGGTTTTAATTACGATAAATTCTTTTATGAAAAAATATTAATATTAAATAGGAATAGACAAAACAAAGCTGGAGCATTCTTATGAAATGCCCCAGTCTTCATGTCTATATTCTTATAGGTGTTTATCTAATACTTCAGCTAAGTTTTCTTTAGGTTGGAAACCTACTACTTTATCAACTGGTTGTCCATCTTTGAATACAATTAAAGTTGGAATACTCATTACTTCGTATTTTGCTGCAGTTGATGGGTTTTCATCTACATCTAATTTTAAGATGTCTGCTTTACCATCATAGTTCCCTGCTAATTCTTCTAAAACTGGAGCGATCATTTTACATGGTCCACACCAAGTAGCCCAAAAATCTACTAATTTAACTCCAGATTCTATTTTACTATCGAAATCAGAATCAGTTACTTTTACGATTGCCATAATTGCCAATCCTCCTTAATTTTTAAATGATGAGCAAATTATAACAGAATTTATAAGGTAATGCATTGCAATCTGCTTGCTCTTTTTTTAAAGTGGCAAATTTCCTCAAGAAATCATTCAATTTTCCACTTACTTTAGGCTAATGCCTCAACAAAATATCTATTATGAAGATTTATTTTAAAGAAGCTACGGTAACACCAAATCCACCTTCACTTGGCATACCACCTCTAAATGTTTTAACACTTTTATGTCGTTTTAAATGTTGTTGTACACCTTTTTGTAATGCACCAGTGCCTTTACCATGAATAATATAAACCTGTTCGAAATTGCTTAATACTGCTTGATCTAAATACTGGTCTAATTCGATTAGTGCATCTTCATAGCGATAACCTCTTAAATCAAGTTCTGTTTTTACAGTTTGTCTATTCGCACGGGTAACCATTTTCGTTGGTTTCTCTTTTTTCTTTTTCATTTTTTCTAAATCTTCAATAGGTAGTTTCATTTTTAAAATACCCATTTGAACAACCGCTTCTTCATCGCCAACTAATTCAAGCACTTCACCTTTTTGTCCATAAGATAAGACTTTAACTTCATCGCCAGCTTGAATTTTATCATACTTTTGTTTTTGAACATGTTGTTTAATGGATTTCGCTTCATATTGATCATCTAATTGTTTTTTCTTATCAATAAGTTCATGTTCTTTAACGTCTGCACCTTTTTTATCTCTTAATTCTCTCAATTCTTTAAGAATCGCATCAGCTTCTTTAGTTGCAGATTTCACACGTTGATTCGCTTTTTCTTTCGCTTCATCCATTAATGATTTTTCATAATTTTGATACTGTTGATATTGTTTTTCTAGTTCGTCGTGTGTTGTTTGTGCTTCCTTGACTAGTCTATCTAATTCAATACGTTGTTCATCCACACGTTTTGAATTTTTCTCAAGTGATTCTATCATATTGTTTATTTCTTGTTCATCAGTACCAATCATTGTCTTAGCTCTATTAATAATATGAAGACTTAAGCCTAATTTCTTAGATATATCAAATGCATTAGAACGTCCAGGCACACCCATAAGTAATTTATATGTTGGACTTAATGATTCAACATCAAATTCAACACTCGCGTTCATCACGCCTTCACGGTTATAACTATAAGCTTTTAATTCTGGATAGTGAGTTGTCGCCATAACTAAAGCTCCTAGACTTCTTACATGATCTAGTATACTCATCGCAAGTGCTGCACCTTCACTAGGATCTGTTCCTGCACCTAATTCATCAAATAGAATTAAGCTATTTTTATCTGCATCTTTTAATATTTCAACAATATTTTTCATATGTGATGAAAATGTCGATAATGATTGTTCTATTGATTGTTCGTCACCTATATCACAATACACGTTTTCAAATACACTTAATTGGCTACCATCTAATGTAGGAATAAGCATCCCTGATTGTGCCATGACAATAATTAATCCTAATGTTTTTAATGTTACTGTTTTACCACCTGTATTCGGACCAGTAATAATGACTGTTTCGATGTCATCTATAAATTCAATCGTATTAGCTACAACTGTATTTTGATCTAATAATGGATGGTATGCATTGGGTAAATAAACGGTTCTCTCTTTATGAAATGTTGGTTTAGTTCCTTTGATAGAACGTGCATATCTCGCTTTTGCAATTAAAAAATCAAGGTGACCCATAATTGACTCTGCTGTTAACAAAGCATCCGCTTCAGCTGCTACTTGACCCGTTAACTCAGTTAAAATACGTTCACGTTCAACTGCTTCATCATTTCGCAATCGGCTAATTTGGTTATTCATTTCAACAACTGAAGATGGCTCAATATACAATGTTTGTCCAGAAGCTGATTGGTCATGAACGATACCATTAAAGTCCTGTCTATATTCTGCTTTCACAGGTATAACATTTCTATCATTTCTTACTGTCACAATGGCATCAGACAATTTTTTTTGATTAGCCTGACTTTTAACTACTCTATCTAAATTTTGTCTAATACGTTGGTTAGTACTTGATATCTTACTACGGATACTTTGTAACTCGTAACTTGCATGATCAAATAAATCATGTGTGTCACATTTTTCATTAATATCTTTAAAAAGGTCAGTTAGTATTGGTAGTTGTGCCATATTACTATCTAAAATTGGATATTTAACCTCTTCATCTTCTTCTAATAATTGATTATAGAATGTCTTAAATTGATTTTGAACTTGTATCAAACGTTTAATCGCAGTTAATTCAGTTACATTTAAGACGCCACCAATAGTTGAACGATGAATATATTGCGCTACTTTTGATAAACCACTCAAACTTGGAAGTCGATGTTTATTATATATTTGCGAAATTTCGTCAGTTTCATTGATTTGAAATTCAACTGTTTCAAAATCTGTTGCTGGAGACATTTCTGCTACCTTTTCTCTTCCTAAATCACTGATAGCTTCATTTGATACAAATGATTTTATTTTATCAAATTCTAAGACATCTAATGTTTTTTGTCTCATGCAATCCCTCTATTTCTTCATTTTTATGTTGTTATTAATAAACGATTTAAATGCCTCTCTAGACATTGTATTGATTACTCTATCTTTCGTAACAAATCCTTTTTGCGCTGTTGCAACACCATATTTCATAAATTCTAAATGATCAGTATGATGCGCATCTGTATTAATGGTTAATTTAACATTTGGATATTGTCGTACTGTTTGTGCATTTAAATCCAAACGCTTTGGATTCGCATTAATTTCTAAAATTGTATTTGTTTCTTCAGCAAGTTGAGCTAGTTTTTCAATATTTGGTTCGTATCCAGGACGACGGCCAATAATTCTACCAGTTGGATGAGCAATATGTCTTACGTATGGATTACGACACGCATTTTCTAAGCGTTTCATAATGTCTTCTTCAGATTGATTAAAACTTTGATGTATCGCTGCAATGACATAATCCAATTGTGCAAGAATCTCATCATCATAGTCTAATGAACCATCGGGTAATATGTCCATTTCAATACCTGAATAAATATCAATTTCATCATATTCTTCATTTAATTGTTTAATTTCTTCATTTTGACGTAACAAACGTTCCACTTGTAAACCATTTGCCACTCTTAAACTTTGTGAATGATCAGTAATAACCATAAATTCATATCCTTTAGCGATATTGGCTTCTATCATGTCTCTTATTGAAAATGCACCATCGCTATATGTGGTATGCATATGAAGATCACCTTTAATATCATCTAATTGAATAATTTGGCTTAAATCTTTATCAAATTCACTTCCATCTTCACGCATTGAAGGTTCAATCCAAGAAACTCCAAAATGTTCATAAATTTCCGCTTCGCTATTAAATTGCAATACTTCCCCATTATCCTTTTCAATACCATATTCACTAACTTTCTCATTTTGAGCTTTGGCTAATTGTCTAATGCGAATATTATGATCTTTAGATCCAGTGAAATGTTGCAATGTATGATAAAAAGCAGAAGGTTCAATCAATCTAAAATCTACGCCAATTGTTTCATCATCGTATTCTAGTTCTACTGATATTTTAGTTGAACCTATCGCTACATCTTTAACTTTATTAGGAATATTTAATAATTGTTGTTGTACTTTTTCTGGTTCATTCGTACTAATAATAAAATCTAAATCTTTACTTTGTTCTTTATATCTTCTAAAACTTCCCGCTGAAGAGTATTGATCGATATCGTCTAATTGACTAATATAATCTATAATTTGGTGATTAAGACCTCTCATCTGATCAATTGGATAACTTTCTTTTTTAGCACCTAATGCTTTAACTGCTTCTAGAATATTTTGTTCCGTCTTTTTAGCGAAACCACTTAATTCACTTACTTTACCTGATTCACACGCTTCTTGTAATGACGCTTTATCGGTAATATTTAGTTCTTTATATAATTTAGCTATTTTTTTACTACCTAGCCCTTGTATTTTTAATAAAGGAACTAGTCCCTCAGGAACTTCTTTTTGTAAATCTTCTAATGCAGTTGAATGTCCAGATTGTCGATATTCATTAATGACATCACCGACTCCTTTTCCAATACCTTTTAATTCAGTTACATCTTCAATCTCATCTAGTGGTCGTTCATCTACTTCTAAACTTTGAGCTGCTTTTCTATACGCAGACACTTTAAAGGTATTTTCTCCTTTTAACTCCATATAAGTAGCTATTTTTTCTAATAATTGAATAACATCTTTTTTAGTCATATACATCTCTCCATAAAAATAAGACCAGGACATATTACTATTTCAAATTGTCTGTCCTGACCTCAACATCATTTTTTATAAATTTAAAATTAATTGTGAAACATAAGGTGTGTGCAATAGAATATGCTTAGCTAATAATGAATGACCTAATGAATTTTGTATCATTACATTAGGATATAAAGCTAAAATATACATCATGATTTGAATAAATATAATACCCATTATTAAACTTAATATAATACCTAAGATACGGCTAATGATATTTAAAGGTTGATATGCAACTATATTATCAAATGTGACGATGATTAGATATAAAATCAACTTACTGCATAGCGCAATTAAAATAAAAGCTACTATAGATTCAAAACGATATTGTAAGTGATCAAAAGATATCGCATATTGGGTATCATATGCAACAGTCTTTGGAAAAGGTAAAAACACGATTAAACGTTTTGCGATGTCTCGATAAAATTGCATTGCAATCCATAACGACACTATTGAAGAAATAAAATGTAAACTTGTAAGCCACAATCCTCGTCGAAATCCAACGATTGCAAAATACAGTAAAATGATTAATATAACAATGTCTAATAACATCTAATCTTCTCGTTGTTTTAATTGATTAAGTTCTTGTTGTAATCGACGGTTTTCTTCCTCTAAGCTTACTTTTTCATGCATGATATTGACGGCTGTTAAAATAGCTTTCCTCGTTGTATCTAGTCCAGCTGATTTTTGCCCTAATTCTCTCATTGTCTCATCTACTAAATGAGCAACATGTCGTATATGCTCTGGGCTATCATCACCAATTATTGTAAAATGTTGGTCATTAATTGTTACATTTATTCTATTCTTAAAATCACCCATAATTATATCTCCTGACTTTTAATTAAATTATTCCGTATCTCTATTTAATTTAACCAAAATCATGTTTCTATATTATTTGTACATAATATTAATTTTTGGTTTTATTCTTTTTACTTATCATTAAACATTATACATGAGTCATAATTATTTTGTAAGTATGTGGTTTAATAAAGTCAATCTTTTTCTTTAGAAAATTATGATTACCTTTTTAATTTTTAGTATTATACATTTTAGAAAAATCCATACTCAAAGACTTCAAATGTAATTTAAGTATCTAATCTCTTTTGATTTTCACTTATGATATAAAAGATAATGTTATGATATGATTTGATTAATGTACCACAATAGTATGAATAAAGAGAGGTTTAACAAAGTATGGCTAATATAGTCCATAAATTAACAACAAATGAAATCAATACATTAATGTCTAAAATAAAATTTGATACAGTACAGTTGCCCCAAGGTATGAAAGCTCGCACGAAACATAACGGTGCTGTTATCAATATATATAATTCTGGAAAAGTCATGTTTCAAGGCAATAATGCCGAAACTGTAGCACAACAATTACTACCTGAAAAACAAAGTAACACTACTAGTTTAAATTCTTCCAAATCTTCTAAGTCACAGGCATCTTATATTAAATACAATCAATATAATTGTATAGGTAGTGATGAAGCTGGCAGTGGTGATTATTTTGGCCCACTAACAGTATGTGCCGCATATGTTACAAAAGAGCATGTGAAAATTTTAAAAGAATTAGGTGTTGATGATTCTAAAAAATTAACCGACACTAAAATAGTAGAAATAGCAGAACAACTTGTTAACTTTATTCCCCATTCATTACTTACACTTGATAATGTTAAATATAATGATCGACAACGTGCTGGATGGTCACAAGTTAAAATGAAAGCTGTATTACACAATCAAGCTATTGCAAATGTTGTCCAAAAAATTGAAACTAATGATTTGAATTATATTGTCATTGACCAATTTGCAGAACGTGGCGTATATCAACGTTATGCTTTATCCGATTTGCCTTATCCGAAATTAACAAAATTTGAAACAAAAGGCGAATCTAAATCTTTAGCCATAGCGGCTGCCAGTATTATCTCTCGATATGCCTTTGTAAAACATATGAATCATATATCTAAATCATTAAAAATGGAAGTTCCTAAAGGCGCAAGTAATAAAGTTGACTTATTCGCTGCAAAAATAATTGAAAAATATGGTATTGATAAATTAGACAGTATTTCTAAAAAACATTTCAAGAATAGAGACAAAGCTCAGGCTTTAATTAAAAAGAAATATTTATAAGTGCAATCCAATGCAAGTAAGTACTATTTATATTGATTAGTAATTATATTAGACTGTCCGTAAAGTCCATGACTTTGTTGGCAATTTTTATACCCATGCTTTCCCAGGGTACAGTTTCAGCCAGAAATTCTACACAGATAAACCTGTGGGAATTTCTATGGTCTTCAACTAATACTGTTACCTCTGGAGTCAGCGCATAAATACAGCTCATTATTCCTCAAATAATCTAACAATGAGATGATTTTAAAAAGACAAACCTATCGCCAAGATAGATTTGTCTATAAATATGGCAAGTATCAACCTCTAAGGAATGATACTTGCCTTTTACTTACTTTATTATCTTATTGTTGCTCCTTTTTCTTTCAATGCTTCGATAATTTGATCATGTACTTTTGATACACGCTCATCAGTTAAAGTATTTTCAGTATCTAAATAATTTAATCTGATTGCAACTGATTTTTTACCTTCTTCTAAATGTTCACCTTCATACACATCAAATACTTGTGTATCTTGAAGAATATCAGCACCATTATCATGAATTGTTGAGATAAGTTCAGATGCTGGTACATCATGATTTACCTCTAATGCAATATCACGTGAAACACCTGGATATTTTGGAATTGGTTGATAATTGATATAACCAACAGAAACTTTCATCATTTCTTCGTAGTTTAATTCAAAAACATATGTGCGTTTTAAGTCATTATCAGCCGCTACAGAAGGATGTAATTCACCGATAAAACCAATATCTTTGCCATTTAAAGAGACAATTGCAGTTCTACCTGGATGTAAACCTTCAATTTTAGCTGCACGATAATCCAATGTTAAATTAAGTTTTTCAGCAACTCGTTCAATAACACCTTTAGCTAAATAAAAGTCAACTTCTTCTTTTTTACCTTGCCATTGATTTACAACATAATCACCTGTCATAATACCACTTAAATATTCAACTTCTTCAGGTAATTCACCTTCACCATTGCCGAAAAATACTCGTCCAATTTCATATAATTTCACATCTCTATTTTTACGTGCAACATTATACGTTGTTGCCTCAATTAAATGTGGTAGTAAACTTTGACGCAATGTTGAATGTGCTTCACTCATTGGCATAAGTAGTTCAATTGTTGATCTATCTTGTAATGCAAAATCTTTAGCATGTTCTTTAGATACAAGTGAATATGTGATAGCTTGGTTCAAACCTGCACCTTCTATTGTTTCTTTCACTATTCGTGTTTTACGTTGACGGTCAGTTAAAGTACCACTAGTTACTTCTTCAAACACTGGTAATGTTGATGGAATCTCATCATAGCCGTATATACGTGCGACTTCTTCAATCAAGTCTTCTTTAATAGAAATGTCTTTACGACGAGATGGTACAAATACCGTAAGTTCATTATGATTTACTTCTGTTTCAAAACCTAATTGTTCGAAATTCTTTGTAATTTCATCTGCAGATAAATTAAATCCGACTGTTTCATTGATTTTGTCAGTTGTAATGTGAATTGGTGTAATGAATTCACCTAAATCGCCTGCAGAAACTCTATCTTTAAGGACACTACCAGAAGCATACATTTCTAATAAATAACATGCACGGTCAACAGCTTCATTGACAAATTCTGTCGCAATGCCCTTTTCAAATCGACTAGAAGCTTCACTACGTAAATTTAAGCGTCTAGATGTATGACGAATAGAAGCAGAATCAAAAATAGCGCCTTCTATAACAACATTAGTTGTTCGATCACTCACTTCTGAAAAATCTCCGCCCATCACGCCACCTAATGCAATTGGTGTTTGTCCATTAGTGATGACAATATCTGACTCAAGTAGTGTTCTTTCTTGATCGTCTAATGTCGTCATTGTTTCATTTTCTTGTGCTTGACGAACTTCAATATGATTAGAACCAATTTGATCTTGGTCAAACATGTGTAAAGGTTGTCCATATTCTAATAAAACATAGTTTGAAATATCAACGACATTATTAATTGGTCTAATTCCCGCTTTCATTAAACGTGATTGCATCCATATTGGTGATTGACCAATAGTGACATTTTTAACTATTCTCGCGCTATAATAAGGTACTTTATTTTCATTTTTAACGGTAACAGATAATTCATCTGTAGCGGATTCATTTAACTCATTACTAGCAGTTTGTGGTTTAGTCATTTGAGTTTGATATAACGCTGCTACTTCATATGCAGTACCTACCATACTTAATGCGTCTGCACGGTTTGGAGTTAAATCAAATTCCATAATTTGGTCATTTAAATACAATGCATCTAATGCATCTGTACCGGGTGTTACCTCTGTAGAAAATACGAAAATGCCATTTTCAAATGCTTTTGGTACAACATTACTTGAGATACCTATTTCTTGTAATGAACAAATCATGCCTTCAGAATGCTCCCCGCGTAACTTGGCACGCTTAATTTTAATACCACCTGGTAAACGTCCACCTACTTTAGCAACAATGACATATTGTCCTTCATCAACATTAGGTGCACCACAAACGATTTGTACAGGCTCTTCCTCACCAATATCTACTTGGCATATATTTAATTTATCTGCATCTGGATGAGACGCTTTAGATACGACATAACCTACTACTAAGTATTTAATGTCTTTTGTAAAATCAATAATATCGTCAACTTCAATACCAGTGCGTGTTATTTTTTCTGCTAAATCTTGAACATTTTGATTCACGTCTACATAATCTTTTAACCATTCATTTGAAATTAACATTAAATCTCACCTCTATCTTCTACAGCTTTAAACTGGTCTAAGAAACGTACATCATTTGTATAGAAATGACGAATATCCTCAATACCATATTTCAACATAGCGATACGGTCTGGTCCCATACCAAAGGCAAACCCAGAATATTCATTTGCATCGAAACCAGCCATATTTAAAACGTTAGGGTGTACCATACCTGCCCCTAAAATTTCAATCCATCCAGTATGTTTACAAACATTACAACCTTGACCTTTACATTTGAAACATGACACATCCACTTCCACAGATGGCTCTGTAAATGGGAAATAACTTGGTCGTAATCGAATTTCTCTATCAGCACCAAATAATTCTTTCGCTAATAATTCTAATGTCCCTTTTAAGTCACTCATTTTAATATTTTTATCCACTACTAATCCTTCAATTTGAGTAAATTGGTGGCTGTGTGTCGCATCATCTGAATCACGACGATAAACTTTACCAGGGCATATAATTTTAACTGGACCTTGACCATTTCGTTGTTCCATTGTTCTTGCTTGCACTGGTGACGTATGCGTTCTCATTAAAATTTCTTCAGTAATATAGAAACTATCTTGCATATCACGTGCTGGATGAGATTTAGGTAAGTTTAAAGCTTCAAAATTATAATGATCTTGTTCTACTTCAAATCCATCTACAATTTCATAACCTAATCCTAAGAATAAATCTTCAATTTCTTCAATAGTTCGAGTTAATGGATGTTTAGAACCTATTTCAATTTGACGACTTGGTAAAGTAACATCGATTGTTTCTTCTGCTAATTGTTGATTTAACTTTTCATTAGCTAAAATCGTTTGTCTTTCGTCTAGCTCTTGTTGAATTGTTTGTCTTAGCTCATTGACTTTTTGTCCATAAGCTGGTTTTTCTTCATTTGGTAAGTCTTTCATATTTTTCATTAATGCACTTACCGAACCCTTTTTACCTAAATATTTAACTTTCACATCTTGTAAAGTTCTTTCATCATTAGCAGCATTTATATCAACCAATGCTTGTTTCTTTAATTCACCCATATGATCATTTTGAGTCATACGTTTTTCCTCCTTTTATCCCATCAACAATATATTAATCAATTAATTATTTATTTTTTTAAACAAAAAAGACTTTCGCCCCTCTAACTGGGACGAAAGCCTTCCGTGGTACCACCCAAATTTATGCTTATGCATACACTTGTATACGTTGTTAACGAAGACGTACTCCGACTTAAATCTCTTTAAGTAGCCAAAAAGATGAAAAAAACTAATCAAAATTGGAATAACTTTCAGTCGCGGTTATTCTCCCTTAAACAATTTCACATGTTAGTTTACGTCTTTTTATAGGCTATTAATTCTCTTGTAGACCATATCATTGATTATTTATGAATTCATTATTTATTATAGACGATTGATTGATATAGGGTCAACCGGCAATAACCGTTTTGAATATCATTTATAAATTTTAAAGTCACCTAAATGTAGACAAATATTTTATCCTTTTAATTGGTAAAGTAAGATACTACCAGCAATTGCAACATTTAAACTTTCAGCTTTTCCATAAATAGGAATAGTTAAATTTTGAGTTGTACTATTTAATAGTGTTTCATTTACACCTTCACCTTCGTTACCCAAAATAAGTGCAAATGTGTCTTGTGCTTCAATTTCTTTAAAGCTTACAGCTTCATCTAATGCTGTACCATAAATGGGTCCATCAAATGTATCGATGAATATCTGTAATGATTCTGACATAACAGGAATATGAAATACACTACCTTGACTCGCACGTAATACTTTATCTTGATATGGATCTGCAGTGCCTTTTTCCATTACTATTAGATCAATACCTGCTGCATCTGCAGTGCGGATTAACGTTCCTAAATTACCTGGGTCTTGTATTCTATCAATTAATAATACTTGCTTCGCAGTTGATATATCATATTCTGGTTTTTTTATCACTGCGAAAAAGCCTTGAGGTGTCACAGTTCCAGACAACGCTTCTGCAACTTTTAAATTAATTTCAAATGTTTCATAAGCATACTCAATTAATTGTTCATCTGTTCTACTAGGATCAACAACAAATAATTGTTCAATGTCTAAACCACTTTGATATGCTTCATCTATTAAATGTATACCTTCGATAAGTGCTAAACCTGTTTTATCTCTATCTTTCTTTTTCTTAAGTTTATTCGCATTTTTAATTTTATTATTTTGAGCCGACGTAATTTGTTCCATATAATTAATCTCCAATATGATAATTTCTAATTATCCTTAATTGTATATGATTAAGTTATAAATTGAAAATAAAGTATTACTACTATTTTAATAGTTTAGTGTTACATACGCATTAGCTTTAGCTAATGTGTTCTACTTAGAAACACCTTCACAATATTAAAATAAAAAAGCTTCCGACTAAATTTTAATGATTTTTAATCGGAAGCTAATTGCTTTTTAAACAAATATTTATTTTAAATAATGATAGCCAATATCATATGTATGAACGCTATTTTTAATAATCGGACTACTTTTATCATCAGATTGACTGCGAACATTTTGATGTGCTTTTTTAAATACATCTGATTTCAACCAGTCTGTAAAAGCTTGTTTATCTTTCCATAAAGTTAAAATTTTAACTTCATCATAATCCTCTTTTTCTAATGTACGAGTAACAAACATACCTTCAAACCCGTCTAATGTCTCAATACCATGTCTAGTATAAAATCTTTCAACAATTTCTGTTGCTGTCCCTTTGTTTAGCGTTAATTTGTTTTCAGCCATAAATCTCATGATTGTCTTCATCCTTTTAGTTAATTTTAGTTAATTTGGCAATAACTGCTATTCTGCCTGCTGTTTGTCTAAATGCATCTTCACAAGTCGATAATGTCACAATTTTATCTCCTTCATTGACATCTACATTCGTTTTAATCAATGAACGCTTCTTTGTTTTGATTAAAAATGCTTTAAATTGTTCATCATTATCAAAAGTCGTTTGGATATAATTGTCATTACTTGTTGTTTTAAATGCACTAAAAATTTGTAATTGATATTTACCATATTTAGTATCAAAGTGGATTGATTTGTGTTTGTCATAAAATGATTGTTTTAAATAATCATCAAGTACATCAAACATAGTTTGATCACCAATATGATGACCATATATCACCGTATTTTTATCTAAAGGATTCAATGAATTTCGATAATCCATAAAAATACTTCCTTTACGACGTTGTTCTCTTTCAAAATCTAAATTTAAATATTCATGATTTGTTTTACCTTGTAAAATAGGATAATTGAGCGATGTTCCCTCTAATTGAATCCAACCAACGATGTCTTTATTAATTTTTTCTAAGGATTCAAATTGTGGTCTTACTGATGATTGATGTTCATTTGATAGTGTTTTAAATTTCTTTTGTATTTTGGCATAACTTTCTTGTTCATCTTTATCTTGAACATAAATTTTAATTATTTGATAAGTAAAAACGACAATAACAACGATTAAAATAATTTGTATTATTCTTATTATGTGTTTCATATAATGTGATAATCCTTTATTCTTCATTAGTTAAGCCTTACATAGATTTATAATTACGTTGACGTTTACCCTTACATAATAAATAAATCAATGTAGGTCCACCTACAATCATTAAAATAGCATTGGCAGGTATTTCTAATGGTGGATGTATTGTACGTCCTGCTAAATCAGCTAAAAGTAAGAACCAAGCTCCTATGACTATTGAAAATGGTATAACTGCTTTATAATTAACACCTACTATTTTTCTTACAATATGAGGTACAATAATCCCTAAAAAGGCCATTTGACCTACTATCGCAACTGTTGCACTTGCTAAAAATACTGCTAATAAGCCAATTATCCATCTATACGTATCTATTTGAAAACCAATACTCTTAGCTTGCATATCGTCTAAATTTAATAAATTCAACTTAAGAGATAGTAAAATACTTAAACTTAATCCTATCATTGCAGAAGTCGCTATAATATATACATCTTTCCATGTTTTCATAGTTAAACCTTGAGACATTTTCAGTAATGGATTTTGACTTAAGATGTCATATACACCATTTAATAACACAAATAATGCTACACCTACTAAAATCATACTTACCGCATTCAACTGATATTTAGTGTGTAAAAATATAATGATTATAAATGGAATCAATCCTCCGATAAAAACTAAAAATGGTAAATAATTATATAGTTGAGGAATATACATCATACATAGCGTTCTCATAATTAAAGCGCCAGTCGAAACGCCAATTAAGTTCGCTTCAGCTAATGGATTTTGAAGAGACGCTTGTAAAAGTGTTCCTGATACTGCCAACATAGCCCCTACTATCATTGCTATTAATATTCTAGGTAATCTCAAATCTAATATCGCATCCACCGCATTATTTTCACCAGTTGATAATTTATCTATCCAATCATTAAATGTAATTTTTAAAGTACCAGTAACAAATGATAAATATGCTGTTAAAACAGTTAATAGTATAAATATTATTAAAAATAACTTCTTATGGTTCTTTATCATACAATCATTCCATTACTTTTTATTGTTATAAAATAAGTCATATAACTGTTTCATTGCTTCGTCAGCATCAACATTCGCTGTAATTCCAAATGGAATCTCTTCTAAATCATAAACTTTATTATTTTTAACAGCTTTAAAATGCTTCCAAATATCATTTTGTTTAAATTCTTTTTTAAACATTTTTTTCACTTCATCTGGCATGCCATGTGGTAAACGTAAAATGATATCAGGGTCTACATTGAGTAAGTTTTCAGTATTTGACGAAATGTACTGTCTATCTTTTACTTTAATTACATTTTCTCCACCAGCAATTTTCACTAAGTCGCCAATATAAGATTTATCTGTCGCAACTAAATAACTTCCTGGCACACCCATAAGAATTAGTACTTTAGGGTGTTTACGTTGTTTAGCAGCTTTGTCTTCAATTTCCTTTTTCACTTTATTTAAGTGATCATTTAATTCTTTTGCTTTTTCAGTTCTATTAAACTGTTTACCTAATTCTGTAATTGAATTTTCCATACCTTGCAAACTATCGTAGTCATAATAGTAACCTTTCATATTAAGCTGTTTATAAAAAGGTTTCATTTCATCTTTGATTGTAGACACACTTAATACGTGAGTTGGATTTAATTTTTTAACTGCTTCTACACTTGGTTGCATCGGTTGTCCCACTTCGGGAACATCTTTATATCGTGTCGGTAATGTTTTATAAGATGTTGGTTTCCCAACGATTGGTAAATCCAGTTTGTCTAGTGTCATTGTCAATGCAACAGTGGTAGGTACAATTCTATATTTTTCAGCTTTTTCTTCTTTTTTTGATTTCGATGATGATTCACAAGCGACTAATAAAATAGCACATATAATTCCTAAAATTATTGTTTTTACATGTTTCAATCTTTTTTACCTCGCTTTTTCATTAATAAATGAGATACAACTAGGAGTAACATTGCTAATACTATAGCTACGCCCAATATCGCATATTCTTTTTTATGACTTTTTGCTTTTTGATTATTTTCATATTTTTTATTATTTGGTTTATGTTTCTTTACATCATCATCTCTATTGAATGATGGTAATGTTTTATCTTTTTCCTTTTTAATATTGTCCCTAGTACTTTGAATTTTAGTTGATTGTGAATCAACATTATTTTTCAAACTTTGATCATTATTATTTGAATTTCCAGACGATTGAGTATGACTGCTGTTACTATTTTTAGTCACATTTATATTTGTTGTAGTTGATTTGTTTTTTTGTTCTTGAGTACTATTCTTATATTCTTTTGGTTTATTTTGACCAGTCTTTTTATTTTTAGATATATCTTTATCTGTAGTTCGTGTTTGTTGATTATTATTCTTATTTTGTTGAACTATTATTTGATTCTGATTTTTATCTTTTTGGTCTTCTTTATCATCTTTATTTTGTTTTAAATGAATGAATAGTACACTGTCTTCCTTATCATGGAGATTTTGTTTATAACGCATTTCCAAGGTTTGTATATTTTGCTTTAATAATATTCTTATCATTGTTGTATTATCATTACTTTTAGTTACAAAAGGTAATGGCTGAGAATTGGATGTCAAAAATTGATAATTTTCAATCTTAGTATGTAGAGATAATTTGATTTCTAGGTAAACTTGATTTTTACTATTAACAATAAGTCGACCTTTTTTATCAAATACTTCTACTTTCTTATCATCTTTATCTCTTACATCTAGATAGATATTATTAGTCTTTATAGGTAATTCTTTAAAAATAGCTTCATCTAATTTCTGAGGGTTATCTTGCTGTGTATTATAAGAATTGGCTGATGGACTATTCATCTCATCAGCCAATAATAATGCATCTTTATTATTTAAAATCATAAATGTCGATACACAACAATAAATGATTAACGTTTTAAAGCTAGTTTGTAATGATACATTCATTATTTCACATTACCTTTGTTAACCTTTTTAGCATAAAATGTAATGAAAACGAATGACATCAATGCAACTGCAGGAACGATATAAATATATCCTGGAATACCAGCACTAGTTTGTGGGTTTTCTACACCACCAGTACCAGTGTTTGTAGTACCCCCTGTAGTATCATTACCAGTAGTACTTGCACTGCTACTACCATTACCAACTACATTAGATGGTCCATTAAATTTATAAGTAATATTGTAATGGTGATCATATAAGAAAGGTTTGCCATTTACTTTTTCATTAATATATACATCAATTTTACCTTGGACTTTACCGCTCACTTTACTTACTTCAAATTCAGAAGTACGTTCATCTTTCGCAGCATTTTTATTAATAATTTTTTCTTTATGGCCTTCGATACTCATACCTGTAATCCAATGACTGTGGTTAACAGTAATTTGAACATATAACTTACCGTTCTTTTTAACATATTTAGCTGGTTTATTAAAATAATCATTGGCAATAGATGTATCGTTAGTATTATATTTTAAGATTTCATAATTGAACGTTCCGCTATCTTCAGCAAAAGCATTATTAACAGTTGTCGCAAAAAACAATATAAAAGACAATACGGCTACACTAAAAATTTTATGTAATTTTTTCAAAATATATACCTCCCATTTAAGACGAATATTACGTCTTTACAAAAATAATAAATGATAACGATTATCAAAGTCAATATTTATTTTATAATAAAATTATATTATTGTTATAACGATATACTTGTGGTACTATTATTGATAACCATTTTCAATTAAATTGGTTAATCACTTTTAATGACATAGCACAATCATTTTTAGGAGGAAAACATCATGAACAAACATTATCTAAATCCTAAGGTTTATAAGGAGAATAAACATGCATCATTAAGAAGATTTACAATTGGAAGTGCAACTCTTTTATTAAGTGTATTACTTTATGCAAGTAATGGAGAAAATCATGCGCAGGCTACTGAAACAAATCAAAATAATAATCAAAATACAGCAGTATCACCTTCTTCATCACAAAATAATACTGTATCTGAAGAATTGAATTTCCAAGTTCAAAGAGATGGTTCAAATGAAGTGTCACACATGGATGAATATATGAAGCATCCTGGTAAAGTAATTAAAAAAGATAATCAATATTATTTCCAAGCTACATTAACAAATGCTTCATGGTGGAAAGAATATAAATTTTTCGATAAAAACAATCAAGAATTAACTACCAATGTTGTTAATGATGACACAGCAAACGATACAAAAACGTTAGATATTTCAGTAGAACCAGGATATACAAATATCACATCAAGAATACATATCGTTATTCCAAACTTAAAGTATGATCATACTTATACAACGCATTTGGAATTTGCGAAACCTATTCCAACATTGGGCGAAACTAATACTAATAGTGATAGTAATACAGCATCTCAACCTAACAATGATGTAGTAACTACTCCAGCTACTGGAGACAATAACAACGGTGCTACTGCTCCAAGTACTGGAGATAACAACAATGTGCCTACTACTCCAGCTAATGGGGACGACAATAATACAGTTACTACTCCAGCTTCTGGGGACAACAACAATGCACCTACTACTCCAAATACTGGAGACAACAACAATGCACCTACTACTCCAGCTAATGGGGACAACAACAATGCACCTACTACTCCAGCTAATGGGGACAACAATAATGTACCAACTACTCCAGCTGCTGGGGGCAATAATAATAATGGAACTAATACAAACACTGGTGACAATGTCGGTAAAGATGGTAAAGATGGTAAAGGTGGCAAAACAGGCAAAAAAGAAGATGAAGGTAAAGATAGCAAATCTAATCAAAATAACGGGGATAAAGATGCTAAAAACTCACAAAATAGCGACGACAACAAATCAAAAGAATTACCTGATACAGGTAAAGTAGCTTCACATAGTTACTTTAATGAATTAGCTATGGCTACGATTGCCCTATTCACATCTATTACAATGTTTGTTTTCAGAAGAAAGCACTCTAAATAATCATATGAAACCTATATTGAGAAGTTGATATCTCTCAGTATATGTTTTATTATTTTTTTATAAAACGGATTGCAATATATTTATACTTTGAGTTACAATACATGTGAACGATTGATAATGATTATCAATCTGTATTAAAACTATAGGAGTTGTTTACAACATGAACAAACATCAACAGCATAACTTCCCAAAATTAAGGTCTTTTTATTCAATACGTAAATCTACACTTGGTGTAGCCTCGATAGTAGTAAGTACACTTTTCATTTTTACTTCTCATGAACAAGCACAAGCTGCCGAAAATTCAAATGACAATAATGTACAAAATCAATCGGCATCTACTGCGAATACTGATCAATCAAACCAATCTCAACCTGTAACTCAACCAGTTGAAAATAATGATAATCAAACACAAACAGCGGATCAGTCTATAAAAGATGCTATTAAAAACCCTGCAGTTGAAAACCAACCTCATGATATTGGTCCAAGAGAGACAGTTAATTTCCAACTATTTGATCAAAATAATGAAACACAATATTATCACTATTTTAGTATTAAGAACCCTGCTGATGTCTATTACACAAAAACTAAAGCAAACGTTGAACTTGATCTTGATACAGGTTCAACTTGGAAGAAATTTGAAGTTTATGAAGGAAACACAAAACTTCCTGTTAACTTAGTGTCTTATAATCCAGACACAGATCATGCATATATTCGTTTCCCTGTGACTGATGGTACACAAGAACTTAAAATTGTGTCGTCTACACAAATTGATAATGAACCTGAAACAAATTATGATTATACAAAATTAGAATTCGCACGACCTATTTATAATGACCCATCACTCGTTTTAAATGATAATAGCAGTAATAATGCTTCGGAAAATGCAACTGAAAACACAACGCCAACAAACACTATCAACAATTCAGATAATAATGTAAATTCAACATCAAATAATAACGATGTAAACTCAACAAATGATAATAATCAGAGCGTTAGTAATCAAACTAATAATAGTCAAGATCAACCAAATGAAAACCAATCTGTAGGTACAACACCAAATAATAGCCAAAACAAAAATGAAGAAAATCAAACTAACCAAAACCAGTCACAAGCTATTGATACAGTCTATCCTCCTGCTGATGTATCAATAAAAGATGCTATTAAAAACCCAGCAGTATTAGATAAAGATCATAGTGCACCCGTTACACGACCTATTGATTTTGAAATGAAAAAAGAAGACGGTGACAGACAATTTTATCATTATGCAAGCACATTAGATCCAGCAACTGTGATATTTACTAAATCTCAACCAGAAATTGAATTAGGATTAAAAACAGCACAAACATGGAGAAACTTTGAAATTTATGAAGGAGACAAAAAACTTCCTGTTACGCTCGTATCTTATGATTCAGATAAAGACTATGCTTATATCCGTTTCCCAGTTTCTGTAGGCACAAAAGAAGTTAAAATTGTATCATCTATTCAACTTGGTGAAAATAAAGTCGAAAATTATGATTATACTTTAATGGTTTTCAAACAACCGATAACTAATAACCCTAATGATTACAAAGATGATGAAACTTATACTGTAGATAAATTATTAGCACCATATCGCAAAGCGAAGACACTAGAAAGACAAGTATATGAATTAGAAAAGTTACAAAAAACTTTACCTGATAAATATAAAGAAGAATATAAATTCAAATTAGAAAAGACAAAAGCTGCTTTAAAACAACAAGTTCAATCAGCAATTGTTGAGTTTGAAAATGCAAAACCAACTAACGATCAATTAACGGATGTACATGATGCTAATTTTGTTGTATTTGAAAGTGAAGAAAATAATGAGTCAGTAATGGATGGATTTGTTGAACATCCTTTCCAAATTGGTACATTAAATGGTAAGCAATATGTAATTATGCGTACTAAAGAAGATAGTTATTGGAAAGACTTTATTGTCGAAGGTGAACGAGTGACAACTATTTCTAAAGATAAAGAAAAAAACACTAGAACATTAATTTTCCCTTATGACCCTAATAAAGCAGTTTACAACGCGATAGTTAAAGTCGTAGTATCTTCTATCGGTTACGATGGTCAATATCACGTAAGAATTATAAATAAAGATGTCCCAGTTGAAGATACATCTTCTACAAATGTAGACAATCCAGTAATTGATGCTGAAAATAATCAAAATGACCCAACTACAACAACTAACAACGAAAACACTCAAATAACTGATATAGTTAAAGATGACAACACTGATAATCAAACAGATGAAAATGTAGATAATAATGAATCAAATAGTGATAATACAACAATCCCTGATCATAATGTTGATGATATTGCAGATATTGTCGAAGATCACGATGTCGATAAAAACGAAAATAATGAAGTAACTCAAAAAGTTGATGAAGACGACGATATAATAATACCTGAAAGTGTTACTAAAGATATCAAAACAGATGAAGATATTGATAAAGAACATGTTAAGAAAAAAGGAACAACTGAAACCAAAACTGAGAGTAAAGATAATGTAAAAGATAGTGATAAACAAAAATCAAAAGAGCATGACATGAAAAAAACAACATCTCTTCCAGAAACTGGTCAATCTTCATCTCAAGAATTGACATGGTCATTATTGTTAGCGTTAACTGGTTTAACTTTTATTCTGCCAAAGAGAATTAAATATTCTAAAAAATAATACAAAAAATCCCGTCTGAAAATTAATTTCAGACGGGATTTTTAATAATATCTAAAATTATTTAGATACTACTTCTTCACCATTGTAAGAACCACAGTTTTTACAAACACGGTGAGTTAATTTGTATTCGCCACAACTTGGGCATTCTGTCATACCAGGTACTGACATTTTGAAATGAGTACGGCGTTTGTTTTTTCTAGTTTTAGACGTTCTTCTTTTAGGTACTGCCATGATTTATCCTCCTTAAAATTAAACACATAATTAAATGATATCAGTTTATTTAACAATATTATATCATTAATTAAACCGTTATTGTTCTTTATCGTATAATTGTTGTAATTTCTGAAGCCTTGGATCAACTTGATTACTATTTGAACCATCGTCTTCTTGATCTTGTTCTTGGACAAGTTCAACGAATTCATCTTCATCAATCACTTCCCAACCATTGCCTTCGGTTAACATTTGATCACTGTTGTCTGAATAAGCACGCATCGGTTTTTCGATGATAACTAAATCTTCAACAATATCTTTAATATTAATCATACCGTCAGTAGCTAGATGATAATGTTCATCCTGCTCTTCTTCATCGGTATAATAATCACTACCTTCTAAATCAAATATTTCAGCAGTTTCTACATCCAATGGCACTTCTACAGGAACTAAAGTACGAGCACACGGCATCGTATATGTCCCAGTGACATGTATGTCAGCAATAACTTCATTTGATTTGATAGTTAATTTACCGTCAACATTGATTTCAGAAAGATCAATGAGATCTAATGATTCTTTTAAATGCTCAAAATTCGCCGTTTGATTAAATTCAAAAGGCTTACCTTGATATTTTCTTAATTGTGTTATTGACCATTTCATATGGCTTCACCTCTAACAAGCACAAAATTTATTTTAACTTTCTCAGTATAATATGTCAAGATTTTTTCTTAACATACGTACTTCTGTTACAATACTAATAATGAATTCTGAAAGGAAGAAATGCAAATGAAAAGTGTTGGCTTGATTACTGAATATAATCCTTTCCATAATGGGCATCTATATCATGCTCAACAATCTAAAATAAATTCTCAAGCAGATGTTTCTGTTGCAATAATGAGTGGCAACTTTGTAATGCGTGGCGAACCAGCTATATTCAATAAATTCATTCGTACTCAAATGGCACTTTCTGTTGTTGATTTAGTTGTAGAATTACCTACTATCGCAAGTTTATCTTCTGGAGACTTCTTTGGAAAAATGGCTATTAAAGTAGCGAATTATATCGATATTAACACAATATCTTTTGGTAGTGAGCATGGTAATATAGTTGAGTTACAAAATGCAGTCAATCACGTGCTTGAATTAGAAAATAATCCTATATTCAAGTCCAAAATTAAAGAAGGTAAAAGTTATCCAAGAATTATCAGTGAACTGATTAAAGACCAACAAACTTTAAATATTTTACAATCACCTAACAACATCTTAAGTATAGGATATCTTAAAGCAATCCAGCAATATGCACCACATATTGAAGCAATGACGATTTACCGTGAGTCAGCACAACATCGTGATAACACAATAAAGCATCAACAATTTGCGAGTGGGTCTTCCATCCGCCAATCTTTAATCAATCAAGAAACTGATTGGTATAAAGTAGTACCTCAAAATATTAAATCACTGTATCAAAATCAAATGACTACAGTTGAAGATACTTTCCCTTACATCAAACATCAATTGTTAACACAAGACACTAATACTTTAAACACTATATATACTGTCAGTGAAGGGTTCGAAAACAGATTAAAAACAATCATCAAAGATGTCAATTCGTTTAAAGAATTACTAAGTAAAACGAAAACCAAACGATATACCTATACACATATACAACGTATCCTAATGAATATCCTGCTCAATATTCATCAACATGATATTACAAACGATATACGAGCAATTAGAATTTTAGGTATGAATGAACAAGGTCGCGCTTATTTAAAATATTTAAAGCAACAATATCCAGAACGTCGTTTTATAACCAATATCAATAAATCTTCAGCTACATATTTCCCTATCGAAATTAAAGCAACAAATGTATACAACTTATTAAGCCAACAATCTCAAAATGATTTTAATACACCAGTGATTCAAACATAATTTAAGACCGTACTATCGATGATGACTATTAAAAGAGTCGCATAGTACGGTCTGCTTATTTATTTATAATATTTTTCTTTTAATGCTTCAGCAACATTAGGAGGTACAAATTCCGAAATGTCTGCTTTATAAGCTGCAACTTCCTTAACGATACTAGAACTAATAAATGAATAATTCGTACTAGTCATCATATACATAGTTTCAATATTATTATTCAACTTTTTATTCATTGATGTTAAGCGTAATTCATATTCAAAATCACTTACCGCACGTAATCCACGTACAATCGTTTTCGCACCGACTTGTTTGCAAAAATCTACTAATAAACCATTAAAATGATGTACTTCCACGTTGGAAAGATGTGCTACAGAGCCCCTAATTAAATCCATACGTTCTTCTATATTAAACGTGCCGCCTTTACTACTATTTTTCAAAACACAGACATGTATTTCGTCAAAACGATCTGCACTTCTTTCAATAATATCTAGATGACCGTATGTAATTGGATCGAAACTCCCGGGAATGACTGCTTTCGTCTTATTCATATTAATCTCCTTTTTCTAATAGCAATGTATCTGTCAAACCATAATGATATCTTTTTATTTCTTTAAACGGTGCACTTTGAATATGTTCTTCATTACTAAACTCACAAATGATAATACCATTTTCTTTAAGCAAATTAAACTCATCAATGCTTTTTAATGCTTCATCAATAAGACCTTTTTTATATGGCGGATCTAAAAATATGTAATCAAATTGAATCTCTCTTTTAGCTAAAGCTTTTAACGCACGATCAGCATTATTTTTATACACTTCAGATTGTGCTAATAAATCAAGTTGCTTAAGGTTTGATTTAATCACTTTAACTGCTTTAAAATTTTGATCGACAAAGATTACTTTATCCATACCTCGAGATAATGCTTCAATCCCTAATGCGCCGCTTCCAGCGAATAAATCCAAAGCTATACCTGATACTTCATGTAAACTATTAAAGATGCCTTCTTTAACTTTATCCATAGTTGGCCTAGTATTTCGACCTTCCAAACTTTCTAATGCCTTACTTTTATGTATTCCCGCAATGACACGCATCACTTTCACACTTCCATTTCACAATATAATTTAATATAATTTGGGATAAAAGGAGATTGATTAAACAAATGAAACAATCATTTATTGTTTTAGGTGAGGGTTTAACAGATTTATTCGAATTCACCACTCTCATCGACTACAACCATACTAGAATTGATAAAATAATCTATTTTCATTCCCCACAAACTGAAAAGCAATTATCATCAGTAGCTATCATTATGCAACCGACTGAAGGTAATTATTTCCAAGCAATGTATATGATGATTAATGCATTAAAATATCCATATCCAAATAGTAATAAGAAATTTGACATGATTAACCAGAAAGCAGAGGAATACGATATCCCAGTATTAGGTATAGATGTTCAACCTCCAGAAGCTTTCCATGACAATGACTTATATTTTAACTATTTAATTAGCGTTTTACGATTACAACGTTGGATACCACCATTACAATAGGAAACACATTTCTTAACGAACACGAGTTATATGACTTCGTGTTTTTCTTTTTCATACGTTTTCTTTAAAAATTTGTATGGTGAACCATCTATATGTTGAACATATTTTAATTTCATTAGTTTATTAACGACATCGTCCGCTTCACTTTCATTAACATACATGATAACGAATTTACGTTGACGATTAGAATGAACGATGTGTCCATATTTTCTAATTTGTCTTTCATGTTTGATATGTTTTAAATAAACAATAAGGCTCACTCTTTGAACTAAATTCATCTTTGCTCACTCCATTTAATATACACAGTTTTTATCATATCATGAGTTTAAATTTTATGAAATAACAATCACTTCCATATATTCCATCCCTATTTATATTATTCTATTAAATCAAAACCAATCTTCATAATGGGATATTCCTATACTTAATTCGTCAAGTAAATATTTGTCTATAAAAAATAAAATAATATTCCGTTCTTCACGCACTTCATTTTTCAAATATGAAGGATATCTGTTAATATAACTTTAATACCCAACGGAGGATATCAAATGGTTAAACTAAATAAGTGGTTCATCAATGGTTCATTCGCAATTGCAAGTATTGTTGGAAGTGTGATTTATGTAAATAAAAATAAAAAACCACGTGAAATTAATGCAATCCCTCCATTTTTCACAGGTGTAGCACCATATTTATTTGCGCATAGAGGCGGCATGGCTGTTAGACCTGAACAAACAAAGCTTGCATTTGATAATGCAGTACAATATGGCGTAGATGGATTCGAAACAGATGTAAGGCTCACTAAAGATAAGGAACTTATCGTATTCCATGATGCAACTGTTGATAGAACAACTAACGGTTCAGGTAAAGTAAGTGAACATACTTTAGAAGAATTAAGAAAATTAGACGCTGGATATTATTTCACAGATATAAATCGTCAATATCCATTTCGTGGACATGAAGATGCTAAAATTTTAACATTTGAGGAACTTTTAGAGCTTTATCCAGAGATGTATATTAATGTTGATTTGAAAGATCATCCAAACAGTTATGAAGGTTCTATTGCACCTGAAGTCATTTATCATCAAATTGTTAAACATCATGCAGAACATCGTGTATTAGTAACAAGTTTCCATAAAGAACAAATTGAACGCTTTGATCAATTAAGTAAAGGTACTGTAGCAATTGGTGCGAGTCAAAACGAAGTAGCAGATGCGTTTATTAAGTTTAATACGTTTAGAGGACATAAATTCCATCCGAAAGCTAATACTTTCCAAATGCCAACCGAATTTAAAGGAATCAAGCTTACTTCTTCTAGATTTATTAAATGGTTAAAAGTATTAAATATTGTACCAGGATTTTATGGCATTAATAGTATTGATTTAATGACAGATTTATACCAAAAAGGTGTGCATACACTTGTAACAGATCGACCTGATTTAGCACAACAATTTAAAGAGACATTAAAATAATAAATAGCAAAAATCCTTAACGAATAATCACCTTTTCGTTAAGGATTTTTACTTTTACAGACACCGATGTGTATTACCAATTTTCTATAGAATCTCTTTCACCTTTAAAATTGTTACTTTTATGATGACGTTGTTCTAATACTTTTTCAATTGCTGAAAAAGAAATATTTAACGAATGTAATAAGACAAATAAATGATATATTAAATCCGCCGCCTCGTTGATAACTTCTTTGTTATCATTTTTCATAGCTCCTATTACAACTTCAAACGATTCTTCTCCAAATTTCTTAGTGATTTTTTTCTATACCTTGTTCTAACAAATAATTGGTATAAGATTTAGATTGATTAGTTCTAGATCGTTCTTTTATTGTATGTTCCAATAATTGAACTGCAAATTGTGTCTTTGTACTAAAACAGCTTTGATTCCCAGTATGACATGTTGGACCATTAGGAATAACTTCGATTAGTATTGCATCATTATCACAATCTGTATGTATCGTAACGACTTGTTGCGTATGCCCCGATGATTCCCCTTTAGTCCACAATCTTTGTTTAGACCTTGAATAAAAAGTTGCTACGTTCTCTTCCATTGTTTTATTAAATGCTTCTTCGTTCATAAACCCGAGCATTAATACTTGCTTCGTTACATAATGTTGTAATATGACCGGTACTAAACCTTTACTAAAATCTAATGTGACTGTCATCTTACTGGCACACCACCATTTCTTAATGTGTGCTTAATATCAGCTACTGTATATGTTTTACTATGTAAAATACTAGCAGCTAAACCGGCAGATACATCTGTTTCTTTAAATAAGTCTAGAAAATGTTGAGGATTTCCACCACCACCTGAAGCAATGATTGGTATATTCACCTTTGATTTAATATCTGATAAATGTTCAATATCAAAGCCAGTTTTCATACCATCGTGATGGATACTGGTTACAAGTAATTCTCCAGCACCAAGTTCTTCAACTTGTTGAATCCAATCATATACTCTTATAGAGGTTAATTGTTTACCTCCATGTGTAGTACAAAAATAGTCATTTTGTTCCGCACTATAATAACTATCAATAGCAATACAAATACATTGACTTCCAAATTTTTGGCTAGCTTCTTTAATTAAATTAGGATTTTGAAGTGCACTAGAATTTAATGACACTTTATCTGCTCCATGATTAAGTAATTGCGAAATATCATCTAAAGTTTGAATACCGCCTCCAACAGTCAATGGTATAAACAATTGTTTAGAAATGGTTTCGATAACTTCCAACATTAAGTCATGTCCTTTTTCAGTTTTAGAAATATCTAAAAATACAAGTTCATCTGCTCCCGCTTCATTATAGTATTGTGCTAATTCAAGTGGACTACCTATATCGATTAATCCCTTAAATTGTATCCCTTTAACAACACGCCCATCTTTAACATCTAAACAAGGAATGATTCTTTTTTTAATCAAGATAACCCCTCCCAAAAACTGGGATTATGTGCAGCTTTACCGATAATCGCAGCATAAACACCCAATTTTTCAAATTGGTTTAAATCTTCTTGATTTCTAATACCTCCAGAAGCAATAATACTTAATTCAGTTTGTTGTACTAATTGTCTTGTTAATTCAAAATTAGGACCAGCTAACTTCCCATCTTTTGAAATATCAGTATAGATGATGCCACCTAAAGGTAAATGATTCACTTGTTTAACAACATCAAACAAATTGAGTTGTGTATCTTCTAGCCAACCATTAATCTTTATATCTTGTTTGTATGCATCTATAGACAAATAAATCTTTTTAGGAAATAGATATGACATTCTTTCCAACCAAGTTAAATCTTGAATACCTTTAGTTCCAACTATGCAGTAATCTATACCTATATCAAAATAATGATTTAAAGTTTCTTGTGAGCGAATCCCTCCACCTACTTCTATAGGTTTTTGAGATAATGATCTTAGCTTTTTAATATAATGACATTCTTGAGTTTGCTTTAATTTTGCTCCTATAAGATCCACAATATGTATACGTGAAACACAATCAAATTGATTATAAAATTGGATGCTTTCCTCAGCTGTCATTGTCATTTGCTCTTTAGATTCATATTTACCTTCAGTTAGTCTTACACTCGTTGAGTCAATCAAATCGATTGCCGGCCATATGTTAATCATTTATAAAACCGCCTTTCAATGCCTGATTTAAAATTGCCAATCCTTGTTCACCACTTTTTTCAGGATGGAATTGTATTCCTATACAATTGTTATATTGTACTACTGCAGGAATTTGACACTCATAATCTGCATATGCAACAACATGATTATTCATTATCGCTTGATAAGAATGTATAAAGTACACATCACATTGAAGTAATTGATGATCACTTTTCAATAAATTCCAACCTAAATGCGGGATAGGTTGTGTTGTATGGATTGGCACTATTCGTCCAGGTATCAGTCCTAGTCCTTCTACATTACCTTCCTCACTATATTCAAATAACAATTGCATTCCTAAGCAAATACCAATGATAGGTTGGTTTTTAATTTGGTTTAAGATAGTGTCTAATCTTTTATTTTTAATTTCTGTCATTCCATCTTTAAAATGTCCAACACCAGGTAATACAACTGCATCTGCCTTATAAATAATACTTTCGTTGTCGGTCAATATTGTCTCGTAGCCTAAGAATTCAATTGCCTTTTTCAAGCTATTAATATTGCCTAGACCGTAATCAACTATAGCTATCATTCAATCACACCTTTAGACGAAGGTATTACAAATTCAAGAGTTGGTGTTAATGCCTCTTGTAATGATTTAGCAAAAGATTTAAATAAAGCTTCAATTTCATGATGGGTATTTCCACCTCTAATTAAGTCCATATGCACAGTTAACCTCGCATTAATAATAAGTGCTCTAAAAAATTCTTCTACTAATTCTGTATCAAAATGACCGACTTTTTCTTTACTTAATTGAATATTAAATGAAAAATATGGACGGCCACTAATATCAATTACAGTTCTTGCTAACGTTTCATCCATAGGTATTTAACTTGTACCATATCTTTTAAAGCTTTGCTGAGTCTTAACCATTTCCAATATCAACTGTCCTAAAACTATACCAATGTCTTCTGTCACATGATGATCATCAACATATGTATCTCCTTTAGCTTCAATTTGTAATGATAAGCCACTATGAAAAGCAAAAAGTGTTAACATATGATCTAAAAATCCTACGCCTGTATGTATATTGGATTTTTCCTTTTCTTTACTTATAGCAATTGAAATAGAAGTTTCAGCGGTTTGACGTGATTTTTGATAGTTCATTGAACTTCCTCCTTGTTGTTAATTCTGAAAATCACTTTTAAATATGGCTTTACCATATGTCAATGTCGAATATGTATTGATTGTTGATGATTATTAAGTGATTCTACACATGCTAACCTTTCTGCAGAATATGCTACCTTTTTAAAAGTTGATTTTGATAGATTAATCACACTGTGACGTGTCATAAAGTCATTAACTGATAAACCATTCGAAAATCTAGCAGTTTGGTTTGTTGGTAAAACATGACTTGGTCCAGCAATATAATCACCAATTGCTTCTGGAGCATAATGCCCTAAAAATAATGCACCTACAAATTTGATTTGATCAATAAACTGTTCTGGATGTTTAGTTTGAATGGATGCATGTTCAGGTGCAATTTTATTCAAAATATGACAGGCCTCTTCCATATCACTTACTTCAATTAAGTAATGATGATTGGCTATACTTTTGGACACTATAGAATGACGATCTATTGTTTTTAATTTATTATCAATATTTAACTGAAGTTGTTGTAATATTTGAGCATTGTCGCTAATAACAAATGTACGAGCCATTTCATCATGTTCAGCTTGAGCAAAAATATCATATGTAATGGCGTCAATTTGAGCAGTCTCATCAATAATCATAGCTAATTCAGTAGGGCCGGCAATTTGATCAATGCCTACATCTCCATAAACATATTTTTTTGCAAGCGCAACATACTGATTACCTGGACCAACTATTTTATCAACAGGTTTAATAGTTTCTGTACCATATGTAAGCGCCGCTATACTTTGTGCACCTCCAACTTGATAGACATGATTTACGCCAGTTAAGTGACAGGCAGCTAAAACTTCTTTAGAAACGCCATTTGTTTTTGGAGGTGTCACAACAACAATCTCTTCAACGTTCGCGACTTGTGCAAGTGTAGCCGTCATTAGAACAGTAGAAGGATAGCTTGCTTTACCACCTGGAACATATATCCCAACGCGTTCTATTGGATGGTAAACTTCATAACATTCTCCCTTTTTAGTAGAGGAATACTTTATCTTTTCTTGATATGATTTAATCCTTTCATAGCTTTGGTGTAACGCATTAAGTGTATCTTTATTTAATTCATCATAGGCCTTTTGTATGTCTTGCTTTGAAATTTCTAGAGATGTTGTGTCTACATGATCAAAAGTTAAATTATACTTTTTCAAGGCTGCATCACCATTGACTTTAACATCATCACAAATATTTTTAACTAACAGGTATAAGGACTCATCTAATGATTGATTGTTACAATAAAGTTCTAAAAATTGTTGTGCTTTAAGCATTTATCATCTGCACCCCTAACATATTAATAAATGATTCTATTTCTTCACCCTTTTTAAAATACTGTGTTCTATTTGTAATCAATCTTGCTGAAATATCAGTAATTTTTTCTTTTTCAACAAGACCATTTGCTTTTAATGTAGTACCTGTTTGAACAATATCAATAATTCCATCTACCATTCCTACAATGCATGCGAGTTCTATTGAACCACTTAATTTTACAATTTCAATATCTATTCCTTTGTTTTTAAAATAACGTGAAGTTGTTTGAACATAACTCGTAGCAATTTTTTTATAATCATTTGTAACAGGTTTAGCTGCTAAGGAAAAATGACAGTGTCCAAATGGTAAGTCGCATAAATTATTAATATTATATTTATTTTCATTTAAGATATCACTACCTACAATACCTATATCTGCAATGCCTTGTTCCACGTATATTGGTACATCACTTCCCTTTACTATAATAAAATCAATACCATCTATCGTAACTAATAATTGACGGTGTCTATGCTTTAGTCCATTTGATAATAAAAATAGTTGTTCTGCCTCTAAATAGTTGATAAAACTTTCTAATAATCTCCCTTTCGCTAAAGCCACTCTAATCATATTGTCACCCCTATTCTTTGAATATGCTGATTATAAAGTCAAAGCCATACCGTATCCTTGGAGGTCACCAGAGTAAAATCCACCAGTTAGTATGCTAGTATCATGTTTATTTAAATAACATCTGATAAAAACACCTTTATAATAAGATCTTGATGGTTGTGCCGAAATATCTAAATGAATATTGGTCAAACCTTGTTTGATTAGTTGCTCTTCCCAACTTTTTAACGTAAGTAATGTTTGAGATGATTGGTCCAAATATTGACTTAATTTTGATAATTGATGACGTGTGCTTTCTGATAGTAATTTTAAGATAGGATGATTATGCGGTAATTGATGTTTTAATCCCGATAGATTTCTCTCTTCAATCATGTTTTTAATAACTAAAGTTCTATATTTTTCTTCTAATAATTCATTCAATAATTGATAATGACCTAAAATAATTAGCTGAATATCATCTTTTAAATACGTTTTAATAAAATGGTAGAAATCATTAAAACTATCATTGAATTGATTATATATAGGCAAATAATTCTCGATACCTATTTGTGATATGACCTCATTATTTCTGACAATAGGTCCAGAATAAGCAACCTTCTTAAAATCTGTTGGAAATATTGAATGATAACGTAGTAATTGATCAGTAAAATCGTGTCTTAAACTATAAATGTGATTGTTATTTTGCCAAAAATTCCTTTCTTTCATTTGTAATAAGTCCTCTTTCGTCAAATGACTCCAATCTAATTTTTCAATTAAATCTATATCTACAAGTTTGTAATTTTTATTTGAAAAGTACTTTAAGAATGCTAATTCAATTTCTTTTATTTTTATTATCTGATTTTGCTTATTCATACTCTACCTCCTTTACTTCCGACTTTAATGCTTTACTGTAGTAAAGTTATAGTTGTATTATAAGTTACCATAAAGACAAATAATAAACAATGTTTATTCATAATTTGCTGATAATTAAAATTAATATGATCTCCATCTTTAAACATAAGGGTTTATATGAATTAAAAAACTCCCCAAATATTGAGTTTAATCAATATTGGAGAGATATCTTGTATGTTTTATAAATTTGGTAAAATTTAAATCATTTTATAAAGAACAGTTACATGATCCACCTGAAGCACAACCTTGTGCAGTCGTTTGAAAAAATGGATTGCCTGTATCAATTTTTACATTATCCGAAACAGCTAAAGCAATTTTACTAATAACTTCATCAATTAAGTTCTGTAATGCTACTTCTTTTGACTTATAGTCCATTACCACTGGTAACATTTCATATGCTCGTTTACGTTGGCGTGTTTCCATCATAATTGTCTTATAGTCAGGATGATATCTACCAAATCGCATTACATCGTCGTATTGATCTTTGGTCTTTAGGAAAGCCGAATATAATAAGTGTGCTTCATCATTTTGGTTTAATAATTCTTTCGCTTTAATATATTCATCATAAATTTCTGAATTAACTATCATATCTGATAAGGCTTCGACGTCATCTAAAATTGACAATGTTTCTTCATTTATCATTTGTCATTCTACCCTTCATTTATTTTTCTAAGAAAATTAACGAATAATAATCTTTCATTACTTCTCCGCCCATTTCTTCATATTTCGTATTTAACATTCTAGAGCGATGAATATCGGAGTTCATCCAACTATGGATTAATGTTGGGACATCATCAAAGTCGTAACCTACATTCTGACTTGTCGATTTATAACTAACATCTCTTTCATCTAATTGTTGTTTTAAAGCATTTTCAGTAAATTCTACTGAGTCAGAACCACTTTTAGTCGCGTCAAATAAATTTATTGAAGCAATATGTGCAATATCATTATTTACCTTTAACGGTTTTAATCCCTTTAGTTTTCTCATTTCATTAGTTACCTCATAAAGTGTCACTAATTGATTTGTATTTTGTTCATAAGGTATATCTTTATTTTTTAAATTCGCTGTAGAATGAGATTCATTCGTTTTATATGGTTGCAATGTAGCTAATGCATCTTTATCTAAAAAGCGTATTGCCATGATTTTATTCGTTTGTTGGTCTGAATAAACTTGCGCATATATATTACCATATTTAATTAAAGTTTGTGTTTTTAAATCTTCATCTGATAATTCAAATTCATATTTTTTATTATTTGATTTGATTGTAGGTTCGGGATTGATGCTTGTATTTTCGAATATTTTTGAATTGCTTTCATCTATATGTAAAGGGTTAATATGAGCATCTTTTCCAGTTGCATAAACAGATTTTATTTTATTGTCTTTTACACTGACAATGTAATATTGATTTGTTTTCTTGAATACATAATTTTTATAGCCATCTTTATATGGATATGTTCGGTTAGCTTGACCGTATTTTTTGGTAAGTTGATCAATGTCCTTACCAATCCATGTTCCTACACCATTTTTAGGTTTTGGATTTTCTATATTTTTATTTGAATTTTTGAATTGTTCCGTTCTATCACTTTTTTGGCTTTTATTTGGATTTTCTAATACATCAAATTTTAGCCGTGGTGAGTAAAATAAATAGATTAGAAATGATACTAAAAAAACAACTCCTAAAATTCGTATAACTAATTTTTTCATCTTTCACCCACCTTAACTGAATTATTACTATTGTACATAATTACTTATTTCATAATCAAGATAAGTCTATTGTTATTTCTAAAATTACGAAGCACAATTTTACAAAATGGTGTCTTACATTGGATTAGATTCTTAATATAAAAAAACTGATAAAACTACACAGAAAGTTTTATCAGTCACAATCTTATTTATTCAATTATAAACCTAAAGTAGCTTTAATTAATGATGTTGTTTCTCCACCTGGATACAAGATGTATAACAGTACATAAACTGCTACACCAGTAATCGCTGTGAAAAACCATATTACTGAAGCAATAGGTCCAATTTTTCTATGAATTTTAAATTTCTCTTTAAAAGCTAATACAATTTGTATTATTCCTAAAATCCCACCAATTGTTGCTAAGTTAATATGGAAAATTAAGAAAATAGTATAATAAATTTTAACACTATCTGGTCCACCGAATGCGGTATTACCAATAAAGATTGTTCTACTAGCATAAATAATAAAGAATGTTGCGGCAAAAACGGCAGCCCATAACATTACTTTTTTATGCTGATCAATTTGTCTTTTCCAAATAAGTCTCCATCCAATTGCCACTAATATCGCACTAATGACAATACACGAAGTACTTATTGTAGGTAAAATAGGTACGTTCATATGTTTCATCCTTACTTAATTTTGTATTTATATCATTTTAATAAGTGATACGACTACAACGAGTACGAAAAATACTACTAAATAGTTTAATGAGTAAATAAACATTTTAGTTGCCCATTTATTTTGATCAGTATTCTTTTTAAATGATGTAAAAGCTAGTGCCATCCACCCTAAATTTAATAAAGTAGCTAAAACAATAAATGTTGTGCCTAAACTAGATAACATAAAGGGAAGTGGTAATAGTAATACTAACCAAATAAACATGCTTACTCGTGTTCTATTGAATCCTTTTACAGATGGTAACATTGGAATATTAGCTAATGAATATTCATCACTACGTTTAATTGCTAACGCATAAAAATGTATTGGTTGCCAACAAAATACTACTAAAAATAGTGCTATTGCTGCAACACTTATTGATCCATCTATAGCTACCCAACCAATTAATGGCGGTACAGCTCCAGGGAAACTACCTACAACTGTATTCCAAGTCGTATGTCGCTTTGACCAGATTGAATAATATGATACGTATCCTATGATACCAAATAATCCTAAAACACCTGATGGTATATTTAATAAAAATAAACAACCTTCACCTATTAACATCATACCAAAGCTTAAAATTAATAAGTGCTTATCTGAAATTCTATCATTTACAGTGGGTCTATTCTGTTTACTAGGCATAATTTGATCTATGTCTTGATCATAATAATTATTAAGTGCACATGCACCACCCATTATTAATGTAGAACCTATAATCATTAATAAAATTTGAGGTATTGACGATAGGAAGGAGTGATTTGTCATTACAACAGCCAACCAAGAACCAGCAAATGCAGGGATTAAATTCCCTTGAACAAGGCCCATTTTAATAATCTGTTGTAATTCTTTAAATGTCACTTGGCCCGTTTCCTGTGACAATGTTTGTTCTTTACTCATAATTCCCCTCCTAGAATTTTTTCATATAATACAATGATATAGCAAATAGTCATAAAAGACTAGGTTTTAAAAAATTAAATTGTGACACTTTAACGACATTCCAAATAGTTGATTTTGTAACGTAATTAAAAATGGTATCATTGATATAATGTAAAAGAAAAATATATACGTTAAAATAAATTACAAAATGACCATTTTTAATGAGAATAGTTGTTAGATTTTATTTTAATGATGGGGTGTTTATCATTGTTTAGAAAAGGAAACCTTAAATGGTTAAGTGTCTTAGCAACAATTATTATGACATTCGTACAATTAGGTGGTGCGCTAGTAACTAAAACTGGTTCGGAAGATGGTTGTGGTTCATCGTGGCCGTTATGTAATGGAGCACTTCTTCCACAAAACTTACCAATACAAACAATTATTGAATTAAGCCATAGAGCAGTTTCAGGACTTTCATTAATTGTCGTAATATGGCTAGTCATTACCGCTTGGAAACACATAGGGTATATAAAAGAAATTAAACCATTATCTATCATAAGTATAGGTTTCTTATTATTACAAGCCTTAGTTGGTGCTGCTGCTGTAATCTGGCAACAAAATGCATATGTATTAGCATTACATTTTGGAATCTCTTTAGTTAGCTTTTCATCAGTATTTTTAATGACATTAATTATTTTCTCAATTGATCAAAAGTATGAAGCTGACGAATTAATGATTCAAAAACCATTACGTACGTTAACATGGTTAATGGCAATCATCGTATATTTAACTATATACACTGGTGCTTTAGTAAGACATACTAAATCAAGTCTAGCTTATGGTGCTTGGCCAGTACCTTTTGATGATATTGTTCCACATAATGTACATGACTGGGTTCAATTTGCACACCGTGGTATGGCATTTATTACTTTTATGTGGATTATGATTACGTTTATTCATGCAATTAAAAACTATAGTGATAATCGTACTGTAAGATATGGCTATACAGCTGCATTTATTTTAGTTATTTTACAAGTAGTAACTGGTGCTTTATCTGTTATTACTAATGTAAATTTATTTATTGCATTGTTGCATGCTTTATTTATTACTTACCTATTCGGTATGATTGCTTATTTCATCTTATTAATGTTGAGAACGACAAGAAGTCTTAAAAACAAAGCTTAATTATAAAGCCGAAACATTCTTGAATATTGAATGTTTCGGCTTTTTTAATATTTATTAAGATGGATCTTTTTCTAATTCAATTAATAAATCTCCTGTAGCTATAGCATCTCCATTCGATACTGTGATTTGTTTTATAGTACCGTCAAATGGTGCTTGTACCGTTGTTTCCATTTTCATTGCTTCTGTAATGAGTAAAGCTTGATTTGCTTTCACTTTATCTCCAACAGCTACCTTCACTTCTGTGACAGAACCTGGCATTTGTGCCCCAATATGATTTGGATTGGTTTTGTCTGCTTTTGGTTTTACATTTACATTAGCTTTTACACTTTCATCTTTAATATAAATGCGTCTTGCTTGTCCATTCATTGCATAGTAAATTGTTCGTTGCCCATTTTCATCGGGTTCGCTAATTGTTTCTAGTTTAATAATCAATCGTTTACCAGTATCAATTTCTATTTCAACTGTTTCACCGTTTCTCATACCGAATAAAAATGTTGGTGTATCTAACAATGATAGGTCCCCAAATTGTTCCTTAGTAGCAATAAATTGTTTATAGACTTTAGGATATAGGACATAGCTAATGATATCTTGTTCTGTTACTTCTGTATTTTGAATGTTTGCTAATTCTTTTCTGACTTCTTCAAAATCAACAGATTCTAAATATTCTCCAGGTCTATTTTCCAATGGCTTTTGACCTTTAAGTATGACTTTTTGCAACTGTGGATTAAATCCATTTACTGGTTGCCCAATTTCTCCTTTAAAGAAGGATACTACAGATTCTGGGAAATCTAATTTATGTCCTTGATTAATGATATCATCTTCATTTAAATCATTTTGAACCATGAATAGTGCCATATCTCCTACTACTTTAGAAGAAGGTGTTACTTTAACGATATCTCCAAATAGGAAATTAACACGACGATACATATCTTTTACTTCATCAAAACGTTCACCTAGACCAAGACTTTTAGCTTGTTGGCTTAGATTAGAATATTGTCCACCTGGCATTTCGTGTTGATATATTTCTGTATTCGGTGACTTAATATCACTTTCAAAATCTGTATAATATGGACGAACTGTAGCCCAGTAATGACTAATTTCTTCAAGTCCTTCTATATCTGTTCTCAAGTTACGTGGGAATCCATTTAACGCATAATACAATGAATTGGCACTTGGTTGACTTGTCAAACCACTCATTGATGCTACAGCAGTATCAATAATATCTACGCCAGCATCTATCGCTTGTTTATATGTTAGTAAACCATTGCCACTTGTATCATGAGTATGCAAATGTATAGGTAAATTAACCGCTGCACGTAAATGACCGATTAGTTCATATGCTGCTTTCGGTTTTAATAATCCTGCCATATCTTTAATAGCTAAAATATGGAAACCTTCTCTTTCTAATTCTTTAGCTAATTTGACATAATAATCAAGTGTATAAATATTTGATCTTTCTGAGTTTAAAATATCACCAGTATAACAAATTGTTCCTTCAGAAATTTTACCAGCTTGTTGTACCGCTTCATTCGCTACTTTCATTTGATCAATCCAGTTTAAAGAATCAAAAATTCTAAAAACATCGACACCAGCTTCTGCACTTTCTTTTACAAATTTTTGTATTACATTATCTGGATAATTTTTATATCCTACTGCATTTGAAGCACGTAATAACATTTGGAATAAAACATTGGGAATAGCTTTACGTAGACGTTCTAGACGTTCCCATGGATTTTCTTTCAGGAAATTATACGCTACATCAAATGTAGCACCGCCCCACATTTCTAATGAAAAACTATCTTTAAATACTTCTGCAGTTTTAGATGCAATATTTAACATATCTTTTGTTCTTACTCGAGTAGCTAATAAAGACTGATGTGCATCTCTGAAAGTAGTATCTGTAATGAGTACATCATCTTGTTCTCGTACCCATTTCGCTACTCCGTTTGGACCTTGTTGATCTAGTAACTGTTTCGTTCCTGAAAATGTATCTACCTTTGCTTGTGATACTTTAGGAATAGAAGCCGTTTCATATAACGGTTTAGGTCGCTTTTCAACATTAGGAAATCCATTAATTGTTACATTCCCAATATATTCAAGAGTCTTTGTTCCTCTATCTAATGTTGGTTGAATGTTAAATAATTCTGGTGTTTCTTCTATAAATTTAGTAGTATAATCTCCACTTCTAAACTGGTCATTTCTCATAACATTAATTAAAAATGGAATATTGGTTTTAACCCCACGAATTCTCATTTCTCTTAAAGAACGTTCCATCTTTTCTTCTGCTTGTTTAAATGACATAGCATGTGTAGATAGTTTTACTAATAAAGAATCATAATACGGTGATATTTCGGCACCTTGGAAACCATCACCTGCATCTAATCGTACACCAAAGCCTCCACTTGATCGATATGCAATAATGGTTCCTGAATCAGGCATAAAGTCATTTAAAGGATCTTCAGTAGTAATACGACATTGAATTGCATATCCTAATGTTTGAATATCTTCTTGCTTTGGCATACCAACTTCTTGGCTAAATAATTCGCCACCGTCTGCAACTAATATTTGCGTTTTAACGATATCTATTCCAGTTATCATCTCAGTTATCGTATGTTCTACTTGCACACGAGGGTTAACTTCAATAAAGTAAAATTCATTCCCAGACACTAAAAATTCGACCGTTCCTGCATTAACGTAATTAATATGTGACATCAATTGGATTGCCGCATCACATATTTCTAAGCGTAATGATTCAGGTAACCCTACAGAAGGTGCTACCTCCACTACCTTTTGATGACGTCTTTGAACCGAACAATCACGTTCATATAAATGAACAAGATTACCATATTCATCACCGATAACTTGTACTTCTATATGTTTAGGATTATCGATGTAGCGTTCGATATAAATTTCGCTATTACCAAATGATTTTTCAGCTTCTGATTTAGCGCGATGAAATGCATCTTCTAATTCACTGGCTTCACGAACAATTCGCATTCCTTTACCGCCACCGCCACTTGTAGCCTTAATCATTAACGGATATCCAGCCTGACTTGCAAAGGCCTTTGCCGCTTCAAAGCTTTCAATAGGTCCATCTGTACCTGGTATCACAGGTAAGTTAGCTTTAAGTGCAGTTGTTCTTGCTTTAACTTTATCACCAAACATATCTAAGTGTTCTAGATGAGGTCCAATAAATTTAATGCCTTCTTCAGCACATCTACGTGCAAATTGTTCATTTTCACTTAAAAAACCGTATCCTGGATGTATAGCATCAACATTTGCTCTTTTAGCTACTTCTATAATTCTTTCGATATTTAAATAACTTTCTGCTGGTCCTAAATCACTACCTACTAAATAAGATTCATCTGCCTTATATCTATGTAATGATGATTTATCCTCATTAGAATAAATTGCTACTGTACTAATATTCAACTCTGCTGCTGCCCTAAAAATTCTGATAGCAATTTCACCACGATTGGCTACTAATAACTTCTTGATGTGTTTCAAGAGTAAAAACACCCCTTTTAAATATTTAGAATTTTCTAACTACTTATATATTAAAATTTTATCCTATATAGCAATTATTTTCTATAGTTAATATATATTAGTCATAATTCTTTAACTTAAGTGTCATAAAACCAAAACAAATTATTTTATTTTAATGATTCACTTATAATCAAATAAACTTATCATTAACAATAACTTTATATTATCATTATGTTGAAAGTATTTCCAGTTTAAAATAATTTACAAATAAAAAAGCTAATCCCTTACCTTTAGAAAATTCACTGTACAGAATTTCACTAAAGAGAGATTAGCTAAATAGTTATTGATAACGACGTCTAATATCGATTTTTCGTTGTTTACTTCTAATTTCATCCATTTTAATTTGTTTTGCAGTAATTAAGAGTAATCCCATTGCTATACTTAAACTAATCATAGCCGAACCACCAAAACTAATAAACGGTAATGGTACACCTGTTAATGGAATTGTTGCTGATATACCACCTAAGTTTACAAATGTTTGGCTTCCGATATAACTAGCAATTCCTACACATACTAATTTATAAAAATATGAATTCGTTTTATTAGCTAGTTGGAATGCACGGTAAACAATGAAAAATTCTAGTAGGATGACAAATAAACCACCTACAAGTCCTAATTCCTCACATATAACCGCAAATATAAAATCGGTATGTGGTTCTGGTAAGTAGCCAAGTTTCATAATACTATTTCCAAGTCCCCGACCAAATAATCCACCATTACCTATAGCCATAAGTGAGTTAGATATATGGTAACCTGTACCAGCTTCTGCATTAAATGGATTAGTTAAGGTACTAAATCTAGCTTCAAGGTAACTTGGTAATAATCCTAAAGCAAGCACTAAAATGGATATCACTATACCTGCAATGACTACCATAATACCGTATTTCAAAAGATTTTGTACGCCTATACCAGCGTAAAAAATTATTGAAAAGAAAATAATTAAAATTAATAATGTTTGCCCCACGTCTCTTTGTAAAAGTACTAGCGCAACACAGCTTGAAACTAAAATAATCGGTGCTGCAATAAGTTTAATTTTATTTCGTACTTGAGGCATTTTCTTCTCTATCATAAACGGTAAGTATAAGATGATAGCAATTTTTAATAACTCTGACGCTTGTAAATTCATAAATCCTAAATTGATCCAACTTTTTGAACCATTAATATTTTTACCAATTACAAGTGTTATTAATAACAAAGCGAATATACCTATCATCATCCACTTTTGAACATTAGGCTTTTTCAATATCTTTACATTCATTATAAATGCCATAAAAAAGACTATAACAAAACTCATAATGACGTAAAGTAACTGTCTCGTATAGAAATATGTACCGGATACTTCAGCGCCACCTGTTAATGTACCTTTAGTAGCAGCCACCATGCTGGCACTATAAACCATAACTAAACCAATTAAACATAGAATCACATATGTGACTAACAATGGATAATCGATAAATTTAGATGTTTTCCCAATATACCGCATTATATTTTTAAAGTTTTTCATATATCAGTTCATCCAATTCAATGTTTTTAAGATTTGTTTAAAGGGAATTAATCGAATATTAATCATTCCCACAAACCTATCTTTTTTATTATAAACTTCTTATGTATCACAAAACAAATATAAACATAATGATTTTACAAAAAGATAAAATGACTGAGAAAATATCAATTATGATACTATCTCAGCCACCATTTATACAATGTGTAAGTTGCATTTCACGTTTATATCAAAATGAATTCAAACTATGTTATATCTATACAAATTTGAATTAATATAAATAATAACGTTAGATTAAATCAAATCTATAAAATTAAACATTTGTAAAAGCTTCGTGTAGTTTTGAAAGTTCTTTTTCAAGTCTTAACATAAGTTCTTTGCCGACTTCTTTGTCAACTAGCCCTAGTTGTACAGCAAAATCTACTTCTTTTTGAAGACCGAACATTTGTGTATCTAAAACTTCTTCATAAAGCGGACAAGAAGGTACTGATAGGTTATCCATTTGAACTTTGATTAGCTGTAAAATTCTATCAGCATCTTTGTTCAATTGCTCATATGCCGCATTATTTAATTTCGACTGATTAGCCATGACACACACTCCCCCCTATCATTTCATTAAATATCTTCAATACTTAAAATTTTATCTTACTAAATGTTAAAAAGCAAGTATCTTTAAAATAAGTATAACCTATTTTATGATAAAATAATATGAGATAAAAATTTAGGGAGTGGGCAAGATGATTCAAATTAAAGGTGCGGTAAAATTTCCCATCACATTAGATAGTACAACTTGGATATTTGACGATCGAAAGGTAAGTATTGAAGACTTAGAAAAAGGTGTCTTTGACGGTACTAAACCAGTTCGATTTGAAGACAATAGAGAATGGAATCGTGCTATTCTTGAAGGACAAACTAATCCGCCAACGCTTAATTCTGAAATAAAATATAAAAAACGTTCTGTTTTAGAAGGTTCATTTGTGATTAACATGACACCATTCTTTAAAACAGCAGAACCACAATCAAACGCAACTGCAATTAAATTATTTAATGATGAAGATTCAGTTGAAGTTCCATTAGATTTATTACCATACTTATTCTTCCAATTTGCTAAAGATGGAAAACGTATGTATGACGATAATTCAGTTGATAGTTTTGTATACGATACAGAAAATGGATACAGCTACGAATTTAAGTATGTAAAATATATTGAGGTGATTTAATTGGTTCCTGTTAAATGTATCATTTGTGATACTACAGTTCATATTGATGAAAACACTGTAGAAGCAAAACGGCTTAGAAACAACCCTATTCGTACTTTTATGTGTGATGATTGTAAAAGTCGCTTAGATACACCTAAACAACCTCAACCTTTTACGTATCACGATTCAAAAGAAAATTAACATAATAAAACCACTCGCTAGTTGTATTATCAACTAGCGAGTGGTTTTTTTGCTTATATTTTATTCATGTTAATTAAAAATTATTCTTCATCAGACATCATTTGTTTAACACGTTTAGCTTCTTTTTCACGAACTGATTTATTTAAAATTTTCTTTCTCAAACGAATACTTTCAGGAGTTACCTCTACTAATTCATCATCATTAATAAATTGTAAAGCCTCTTCAAGCGTTAAAATACGTGGGCGATTCATTGTTTGAGTTTGGTCTTTAGTTGCTGAACGTACGTTAGTTTGATGTTTTGTTTTTGTGATATTAACTGTTAAGTCATTTTCACGGTTATGTTCACCAACAATCATACCTTCATAAACTTCAGTACCTGGTTCCATAAAGTTAGTACCACGGTCCTCTAGACCTAAAATAGCATAAGTACTAGCAGTTCCTTGATCCATTGAAATTAATGCACCATTTCTTCTGCCACCAATTTTTGCTTTAATACGAGGTCTAAATTCTTCAAATGTATGGTTAATAATTCCATAACCACGAGTCATTGACATAAATTCAGTAGTGTAACCAATCATACCGCGTGCAGGTACCATAAAGATTAGACGAGTTAAACCATTATCTGTTGTCATCATGTCTAACATTTCACCTTTACGTGTACCTAAAGATTCGATTACTGCACCAGAATTTTCTTGAGGCACTTCACATTGAACTCTTTCAAATGGTTCACACATCACGCCATCTACTTCTTTAAGAATTACTTGAGGTTTAGAAACTTGTAATTCATAACCTTCACGACGCATATTTTCAATTAGGATTGATAAATGTAACTCACCACGACCCGCAACGATCCATGCATCAGGTGAATCTGTAGGTGTTACTTTTAATGATACATCTGTTTCAAGTTGTTGATCTAAACGTTCTTGAATTTGGCGCGCTGTTACAAAGTCACCTTCACGACCAGCAAATGGTGAATTATTGACTCTGAATGTCATTTCAAGTGTTGGCTCATCAATACGTAATACTGGTAATGCATCTTGGTGATCATGTGGTGTTACTGTTTCACCAACGTTAATGTCTTCCATACCAGATACTGCGATTAAGTCACCAGCTTGTGCTTCTTCAATTTCTTCACGTTTTAATCCAAAGTAACCAAAGATTTTAGTTACGCGGAAGTTTTTAATAGTGCCATCTAATTTAATAAGTGATACGTTGTCACCAACACGCATTTTACCTCTAAATACTCGGCCAATACCGATACGACCAACGTAATCATTATAGTCTAATAATGCTACTTGGAATTGTAATGGTTCATCACTGTTATCTATTGGTGCTGGTACGTAATCAATGATTGTTTCGTATAGTGATTGCATGTTTTCATCTTGTTGTTCAGAATTTAAACTTGCAGTTCCGTTAACAGCTGAAGCATATACAACTGGGAAATCAAGTTGTTCATCATTTGCTTCTAATTCAATAAATAAATCTAACACTTCATCAACTACACCTTCTGGTCTTGCTGATGGTTTATCAATTTTATTTACTACTACAACTGGTTTTAAATTTTGTTCTAATGCTTTTTTAAGTACAAAACGTGTTTGAGGCATAGTACCTTCATATGCATCTACAACTAAGACTACGCCATCAACCATTTTCATGATACGTTCAACTTCGCCACCAAAGTCAGCATGTCCTGGCGTATCTAAAATGTTAATTCTTGTTCCTTTATAGTCTACCGCAGTATTTTTCGCTAATATCGTAATACCACGTTCTCTTTCTAAGTCATTAGAGTCCATAGCACGATCGTCAACATGTTCATTCTCTCTAAAGATTCCTGATTGTTTCAATAATTCATCAACTAACGTCGTTTTACCATGGTCAACGTGCGCAATAATTGCTATATTACGTACATCTTCTCTTATATTCGTCATATTATAAATTTCCTTTCTTAAGTAAACTCCCACTTTTAATTACAACTTTTTTATTATATCATAGATTAGAGAAAAAATAAGTAAAAGGTGGGGTATGGGATGCAACAAAAAAAATCTAAAGGCATATTTTGGGTATTCTCAATTTTAGCTGTAATCTTTTTATTGCTTTTTAGTTTTAGTGTTGGTGCTGCAAATGTTCCAATGATGATTTTAACATTTATATTACTCGTTGCAACATTTGGTGTCGGTTTCACAGTAAAAAAGAAATATCGTGAAAATAATTGGTTATAAATGATATAACCCCTTAAAAACGAATTAAAACTTCTTTTAACACGAATTCACCATCATTTAATTTTATTTTAACAATATATTTTCAAAATAAAATTGTAAAAGTCCATGGAGGCATTAGAGTCTTCCATGGACTTATTTTTATCATTGTAGGTATTATCGACCAAATCTTCTTTTATGATGTTTTCGTAACGTTTCTTCAAACTCATTTAAATAATTATTTAATAGTTCATCGTGTAATGAAGGATTTGCCATAACAATAGAATTGGGTTGGTTAATTGTTAAAGCGTCACCAAGTAAATTAGTACCTTTACCGCCTACTTCATTAAGTATCATTAAACCGCCAGCATAATCCCACGGTTGTAGTCTTGGCGTTACATAAGCGTCTAATTGCCCTTTTGCTACACTAACAATTTCTAGCGCTGCACTACCATATGCTCTAGCACTTCGAGCATCATCAACAATTGGTGTAAATATAGGCCCCATAATAGGTTTAGTTAACCAATTAGGATTAATACCAATAATACTTGTTTTTAATTGCGTAGATTTTAATTTTTCCAATGGATGATTATTCTCATAAGCACCTTCACCAACTTTAGTATGATACAAAATATCTCTCATTACGTCATATACAAATCCAGCGTATGATTGACCTTCGTGGTAAATACCAATAGAAATCGCAAAATTTTCTTGTTGATGAACAAAATTTAAAGTGCCATCAATTGGATCAACGACCCAAACCACACCATTGATATCTTTTAAATCGTGACCATGACCTTCTTCACCTATCACTTTGTGTTCCGGATAATTTTGGTGAATCGTTTCAAATATATAATCTTCTGTTGCTTTATCTACGTTAGTCACTAAGTCGTTAGGGTTGGATTTGGTTTCTATATTTAAATCCTCTTTCATCATTAAACGGACTTTGTTACCCGCTTCTAAAACTAATCCTTTAGCAAAATCGTAAAGTGCCATGGTATCATCTCCTATTAATATCTATTATACACGATAACTATCCCTTTTTTATAATGTTAGATTCCCCTTTTTACATGAAATTATGTATAAAATTGAAACTACAATTTAGAATTTCTAGTCATGGTTATGCTACAATAACTTTAATTATTACCCTAGGAGGCAAGTTATGACAAAATATACATTTACACCTGAAAATTTTAAAGCCTTTGACGTAGATGGTCTTGATGAACGTATGGAAGCACTTAATGAACATGTTAGACCTCAACTTCATCAATTAGGTGATTATTTCACAGAGTATTTTAGTACTCAAACTGGGGAAACATTCTATCCTCACGTCGCAAAACATGCCAGAAGAAGTGTTAACCCACCTAAAGATACCTGGGTTGCATTTGCTCCAAACAAACGTGGTTACAAAATGCTGCCCCACTTTCAAATTGGATTATTTAGAGACCAATTATTTGTAATGTTTGGTGTTATGCATGAAGCTAAAGACAAAGCTGAACGTGTTAAAACATTTGATAAGCATTTCGACACATTAAGACATCTCCCTTCAGATTATAGTGTGTGTCTTGACCATATGAAACCAGAAAAACCACTAATTAAAGATTTTACAGATGATCAATTACATGAAGCCATAGACCGCGTTAAAAATGTTAAAAAAGGTGAATTTTTCGTTGCTAGAGCAATCTCACCTGACGATAATCGTTTAACGTCTGACAAATCATTTATTCAATTTGTAGAAGAAACATTTGACCAGTTTTTAAAATTCTATCACGCATAATAATTTGTTATAAAATACCTGATACATTGAAATGATGTCCGGGTATTTTTTAATAGTGTAAAATATTTTTAGGTTGACCTAAAAATATAATTAGGTTAATATATCATTATGATTTTACATTAGAGGTGATTTAATTTATGAATAAGCAATCAGACAATCATGAACATCAAAAAAGCTTAGAAGAAATTAATAATACGATAGATTTTGACTACAAAAGTAATGCCAGTCAAAAACTATTAGCTTTTATTGGACCAGGTCTATTAGTTGCTGTTGGATATATGGATCCTGGCAACTGGATTACTTCAATGCAGGGTGGCGCACAATTCGGTTATACACTGCTATTTGTCATTTTGATTTCTAGTCTAGCTGCTATGTTGTTACAAAGTATGACTGTTAGATTAGGGATAGCCACAGGGAAAGATTTGGCTCAAATGACACGCCACTATTTATCTAAGCCTGTTGCTGTTATTTTTTGGATAATTGCAGAACTAGCTATTATCGCGACAGATATTGCTGAAGTAATCGGAAGTGCCATTTCACTTAATTTATTATTCAATATTCCATTAATTGTTGGTGCACTAATTACAGTATGTGATGTGTTTATACTTTTATTTATGATGAAATTTGGTTTTAGAAAAATTGAAGCTATTGTAGGTACACTTATCTTTACAGTATTAGCTATCTTTATATTCGAAGTTTATATATCATCACCTAATGTCATTAACTTATTAAATGGATTTTTACCTCATAAAGAAATTGTTACTAATCAAGGTATTTTATATATTGCTTTAGGTATTGTTGGTGCAACAATTATGCCACATAATCTTTATTTACATTCTTCAATCGTTCAATCAAGAAAGTATGATAGAAATAATAATGATGATAAAGCTCAAGCAATCAAATATGCAACAATTGACTCAAACATCCAATTATCAATTGCATTTGTAATTAACTGCTTATTATTAACTTTGGGCGCTGCTTTATTCTTTGGCTCAAATGCAGATGAATTAGGTGGATTTTATGATTTATATCATGCATTAAAAACTCAACCATTACTTGGTGCAACATTAGGTGGTGTTATGAGCACATTATTCGCGGTAGCACTCCTTGCTTCAGGGCAAAATTCAACAATCACTGGTACTTTAGCAGGTCAAATAGTAATGGAAGGTTTCTTAAGATTCCGATTACCAAATTGGCTTCGTCGATTAATTACAAGATCACTAGCAATTATTCCAGTTATTATTTGCTTAATTATTTTTAATGGCAATGAAGCTAAAATTGAACAATTACTAGTATTTTCACAAGTATTCTTAAGTATTGCATTACCATTTACATTAATACCATTACAATTAGCGACAAGTAATGAAAAATTAATGGGTCCATTTATTAATAAAAGATGGGTAAATGTGATTTCTTGGTCACTTATTATTATCTTAAGTATTTTGAATGTTTATCTTATTATTCAAACATTCCAAGAATTGTAAATGAAGCTAACAATATTCACTGAGATTAAATATAAACAAAACAACCTTTTGAGATTATTTGAAAATCCCAAAAGGTTGTTTTACTTTACGATATTTTATGAAGTTGCTCCATATTTTAATTCATTCAATCAATAGTTATTACAATATATTTTGTCTAATAAGTATATGGTTTTTTGCTTTGTTGACGTTCTTTTAATTCTTCTTCTGGATTCCACTCTTGTCTCTTGGTTGAATCATCATAAGAATTATTATTTTGGAATTGATTAGTTGGTCCTTGTTTATCTGATTTCGCAAGTAGCATGATACCAGAAATTAACCATAATACCATCGCAATAATATTAGTTGCCATAATACCAACAATTGCAGCTGCAATTAATAAACTAGCGCCTAATTTACGTCTTCCTTTAACAGTTAGCGCACCAACAATTCCTAATATAGTAGAGAAAGCTAACACACCCATTGATAAAGCAATTGATGTTGCAAGCATGTCCATAGACATATCTTGATTACTTCCCATCATTTTGCTTACCATTTCTTCATTTTGAGATGCACCGCTTCCTGACTTCATAGCGAAATAACCTACGATTACTAATAATAAATATAAACTACTCAATCCATTAGCAATCCAAGCTAAAATAAGTTCTGTTTTTCTTTTCATTTCGGTACCTCCTTAAATCCTTACCTTAATAATACTAAAAACTGTCTTTTCTTGCTAATTAATACACTAAAATTTTAATACTCTAGAAAAAAAGACCAAAAATGAATACTAAACTTTCATTTTTGGTCTTTAAATTATTATTTAGAGTTGTTTTCTTCATCAATATTTTGATTATCTTGCTTAACGTTATCTCTCATTTTTTGTTCAGTTTCACCGAACATTTGACGACGTTCTTCGTAATTCATTCTACGTTGATTTACAGCACTTGGTTGATTTTTACGTTTTTCTTTCATGCGTTGATTATATGCTTTACGCTTTTCTTTTTTCTTAGCACGAATTTCTGCTTTTTCTCTCTTTTGTTGAGCTTTTAGTTCTTTTGGATCAATATGAGGGTCATCATTATAATTATTTTGTGCTTCATCATATGCACTATCATTATAAGCCTCTGGATTAACTTGTACTTCGTTATTAGAATTAGATTTCTTATTATACTTAGCTTGTCTAGATAATACTGTAGGTTCTTCTTCTTGTTCATCATCATCTGAACGATATTCACTTTCAACAGCACGCTTAGGAAATTGTTCATATTTATCATCATATGTTTCATTATTTTCTTCATTTTGTGCTGTAGCATCTTGAGTTGGTTCATATGCTTGTTCTTTACGTTCCATACTACGACGTGATGGTCGTCTACGTTGACTTGTTTTCTCAATTCTTTCTTCTTGTTCAGGTTCATATTGATGTGTATCTTGCTCTGGAACTTCATTATAAGGTTGGTAACCATAACCGTTATTATAATTTGGTACGACTTCTACCTTGTTCTTTCTTACAAACATCATAATTGCTATGATGAAGAATAAAATTGGAATAATTAAAGTTACAACAAGTAACACTAATGGTATCGTAATGATTGCTGATAATAAGAATAAAAATCCAGATAAAATTCTAATATTCATAGATATTAATGCTAAAAATGAAATCAGTAAACAAACAATGAAATACACTATAATAGCCCATACACCATTTTGTAACCAAATTACAAATTGCGTAGTACTTAAACTATTATTTGCCAACATTTGTTGAATAAGGTCATTATTATTTAATGTATTCTCTAAGTTAGCAATTGATGTATCATTACTAAATGACACTAAAGCTATAAACATCGTGACAATTGTCAACACTAGTAAGAATACCCAACTAAGCCAACCTAATACTTTTTCTGTTAGTCGACTGACTGGACGTTTGATTTGAGTATATTGCTCTCCTGTCATTCGTTACAACTCCTTACTTTACTTATCAAGTTATTATATCGAAAATAACATAAAATAACTACCATTTTCATTCTACTTTAACGACATTTTAAAATTTAAAAAACTTTCGTTATATTCACTTAATGTATCTTGACCTAAATCTTGATAAACTTCTAAACGTTGTTGTTCCTTTTTATTAGGGTAAAATCTATGATCATTTTTAATATCATTTGGTAACATATTCCTTGCAGCTTTATTTGGTGTCGCATAGCCTACCCATTCGGTATTTTGTTTGTTGTTTTTTGCATCTAATAAGAAGTTCATAAATTTATATGCGCCCTCTTTATTTTGCGCTGTTTTTGGTATAACCATATTATCAAACCATAGATTAGACCCTTCTTTAGGAATAACGTAATTATATTTGTCACTTTCTTGTACTAATGGAGCAGCGACCCCACTCCAAACAACGGCCACATTACCTTCATTCTGTTGAAGCATCATTGTAATTTCATCACCTACGACACCTCTTACTTGTGGTGCTAAATTCTGTAAATCTGATTCAGTTTTTTTAATATGTTGTGGATTTTTATCATTCAAACTATATCCCAGTTTATTGAGACCCAAACCTATAATTTCTCGAGCACCATCTACTAAAAGTACTTCATTTTTATATTTTGGTTTATATAAATCTTTCCAACTATTAAAAGAATCATTTGGATACTTATCTTTATTATATAAAATGCCAACAGTACCAAAGAAATAAGGTAATGAATATTTATTATGGCGGTCATATGGCATGTTCATATAATCTGAATCTAAATTTTTAATATTAGGTATTTTTTTATGATCAAGTGGTTCTAAAAGATGTGCACGTTTTAATTTTTGTACTGTATATTCACTTGGAAACGCTACATCGTAATGCGTACCTCCGTTACGAATTTTTGCTTCCATAGCTTCATTAGAATCAAATGTTTCATATACTACTTGTATACCTGTTTCTTTTTCAAACTTTTTAATTAAACTTGGGTCAATGTATTCTCCCCAGTTATATACATAAATTTTCTGATTGGTATCTGTATTCTCTTTTGATTTAAACCAATGACTGACTGCTAAACATAAAGCACCAATAATGATAGAGATTAAAATTAATTGTAAAAATCGCTTCATGTATTCACACCTCGTTTCGTGTGTTTTTTACGTTGAACGATGTGCTGAATCACGTAATAACCAATGACACCTATCATTATAACGACAAATAATATTGTTGATATAGCATTAATTTCCATACTTATACCTTTACGAGCCATGGCATAGACTTCTACAGAAAGCACACTAAATCCGTTACCTGTTACGAAAAAGCTCACTGTGAAATCATCTAAGGAATACGTTAATGCCATAAAAAAGCCACCGATGATTGCAGGCATTATATTAGGTATCACAATACTACTCAATAGTTGTGATTCTGTAGCTCCTAAATCTCTAGCTGCATTCAACATACTATCATTCATTTCATATAATTGAGGTAATACAACGATAACAACTATCGGTATACAGAATGCAATATGTGATGCCAAAACTGTCCAAAAACCAAGTCCTAATCCAGTAAAATGACCTATAGCAGTGAACATAATTAAAAAAGAAGCACCAATTACAACGTCAGATGATACCATCAATACATTGTTTAAAGTTAATAAGGTTACTTTAAATTGTTTATTTCTTAAATAATAAATAGCAATTGCACCTAAAGTACCTATTAAAGTTGAGACAGCAGCTGCAATTAATGCGACTGCGACCGTATTAAAAATGACAGACATTAATTTATCATTTTGGAACAAGGTTTGATAGTGTTCTAATGTGAAATGTTCAAAATGAATCATATTACCTGCTGAATTAAATGAATATACCATCAAAAACAAAATAGGTATATATAACACAGCAATTAAAATACTTATATAAAGCTTGCCATACCATTTCACATTTCTCACCCTTTCCTATGATTAGATTTAGATTTTGTCATAATTAATATAAATGCCATGAAGATGATTAAGAATAATGCAATCGTAGATCCCATTCCATAGTTTTGAATAGTTAAAAATTGTTCTTCAATTGCTGTACCAATATTAATAACTTTATTACCTGCGATAAGACGAGTAATCATAAATAATGATAATGCTGGTATAAAGGTAACTTGTACACCTGTCATTACACCTTCTCTTGTTAATGGTACAATCACTTTTCTAAATGTCGTTAATGGACTGGCACCTAAATCACTAGATGCTTGTAGTAAATTATTAGGTATAGCTTTCATACTATTAAATATAGGCAGTATCATAAATGGGATATAGATATAACTAGCCACCACAATAAACGCACCTGCTGTAAATAACATGTTTATTGGAGATAAATGAAATATATTTAATAATTGATTAATTAACCCATCATGACTTAATAAACCAATAAATGCATATGTTTTTAATAATAGGTTAATCCAAGTTGGTATAATCATAATCATTAATAGTAAATTTTGATATTTTGATTGTGCAATATAGTAAGCAGCTGGATAACTTATCACGAGCGTTACAATTGTTATAATAGCTGCAAAAAGGATTGAATCAGTAAACATTTTTAAATAACTAAATGTAAAGATATGTTCATAGTTAGTAAAGCTAAAATGTCCTTGATTATCGAGAAAAGAATAATAAACAAGAAGTACCACTGGGATGATAATAAAAAGTACCATCCAAATTAAATATGGGATGAGTAATAAACGATTTGTATTACGCATTATCAACTTCCTCATAACTTTCAATTCGTTTATCAAATTCTTCTTCCGTTTCTCCAGGTACCATAATATGAATAGCTTCTGGTTCAAAATATAAACCAACTTCACTACCAACTTCTGCTTTACGTGTCGACTGAATTACCCACTCATATCCTTTTCTATCAACTACACAAATTTCGTAATGTACCCCTCTAAAAAGCATTGAATCAACTTTTACTTGGAATAAGCCTTTATCTGCTTCGATTAAAGAAATATCTTCAGGACGAATCACTACATCTACATTTTTATTTTCAGGAATTCCCATATCTACACATTCAAAATCTTGACCATAAATATTAACAACGAAATCTTCGACCATTCTTCCTTTTACAATATTAGATTCACCAATAAAATCTGCCACAAATCGATTGACTGGCTCATCATATATATCATTAGGTGTACCAAATTGTTGAATTTTACCATCTTTCATTACAAATATGTAATCACTTAAAGCCAAAGCTTCTTCTTGATCATGGGTTACGAAAATAAATGTGATACCCAATCTTGATTGCAATTCACGTAGTTCATATTGCATTTCAGTTCGTAATTTTAAATCTAAAGCGGATAATGATTCATCTAATAAAAGTATTTCTGGTTCGTTAACAATCGCTCGTGCTATAGCAACACGTTGCTTTTGACCACCACTCATACCATTGATATTGCGTTCTTCATATCCTGAAAGTTTTACTAATCGTAAAGCTTCTTCTACTTTATCTTTTATTGCAGATTTACTCATTTTCTTAAGTCGTAATCCATATGCGATATTATCATATACATTTAAGTGTGGAAATAATGCATAATCTTGGAATACTGTATTCACTTTTCGCTTATTTGGAGGTAACTTGCCGATTGGTTTATTTTGGTATATAACTTCACCTTTATCAGGATATTCGAATCCAGCTATTAATTTTAAAATCGTTGTTTTACCACATCCAGAAGGACCTAACAATGTATAAAAGTGTCCAGACTCTATATCAATATCAATTTCATTTAATATTTGAACGTCATCATATCCTTTACTTACTCCCTTAAATGATAATAATGGTGCCAATTTCTACAACTCCTTATAAATATGATGCTGTTGCAACAATTAATATTTTCACTTCTTCATGACTTTCATTAAATAGACGATGATCATCGTTCGCTTTAAAATAAAATACATCTTCTTTGTTAGCATGATAACAAGTATTACCTAATTGAAGTGTAACTTGACCTTGCAAGCAATAGATAAATGTATCAGATTCTGATGGATTAAATGTTTTATAAGACGCACCAGGTTTTAATGTTAATAAAAGTGGTTCCATTTCAAATTCATTAGATTTAGTTACTAACCAATTTAATATATAGCCCCTATCATATTCATCATAAATGACCTGATCTTTCTTTTTATAAATGACCTTTTGTTGTTCTGATTCCTTAAAGAAATCACTTGCTGAAGTACCCAAGACTTCTAAGATACTTAAAAATGTCTCCATACTTGGTGATGCATTTTGACTTTCTATTTGGGAAATATATCCTTTTGAAAGATCAGTTCTTTCTGCCAATTCTTCTTGAGTTAAATTTTTTATTTTCCTAAGATTCTTAAGTTTATAACCTATATCCATATTGAAACCACCTAAAAAAAGCTATATTAAGTTTACTTTTATCAAACATTTTGTTTAACGCTTAATAAAAATACCAAAATATAACTTTATAATCAATACTTTTTAAAATAAATGATTTGTATTATGGATTATGACTTTGCAGAAAAGACTTGTTGATCGGGATTTTTAGTCACTTCTTGAACAACTTTGTAGCTATTATATCCACTACTTTTTTCAAATTCTTTAAATATTTGTTTTTCTTCTGCTTTACCAGGGACTATTTGTTTAAAAGTTTTGTAAGCATTTTTGACATCTTCGCCTTTAACAGATGATTCGTAATAATTTTCAATTTGATTAAAGAAATGAATGACTGACATCATTTCCTCATTGTTCCAGTCTATATCTAAGGGATATTGATATTCCATGTTTTTTCACTCCAATATGTTTAATAGAATATATATTCAGTCTATCGAACAAGCATTTAACAAACAACTGATTTAATATTTTTAAACTAAGATTGTATATAGTTTTGACAACATAAAAAAACTGGCAACAATTATGTTGCCAGTCTCATTTAACTAATTCGTTAAATTACATTGTGTGGATTGGGTAACCAATCGCTTTTTCAGCTGCTTCCATTGACATTTCACCTAATGTTGGGTGAGCATGTACTGTTAAAGCAATATCTTCAGCGTTCATACCTGATTCAATTGCTAAACCTAATTCAGAAATAATATCTGATGCGCCAGTACCAACAACTTGAGCACCGATGATTGTGTCATCTTCTTTAAGTGTAATTAATTTAACAAAACCATTAGTATCATCTAAAGATAATGCACGGCCATTTGCAGCGTAAGGGAATTTAGAAGCTTTAATTGATAAACCTTCTTCTTTTGCTTGCGCTTCAGTATATCCAACTTGAGCTAATTCTGGCTCAGTGAAACATACTGCTGGCATACCAATGTAATCAACTTCTGCAGCTTGTCCATCAATAGCTTCTGCAGCAACTTTTGCTTCGTAGCTAGCTTTATGAGCAAGTGGTAAACCTGGAACGATATCTCCAATTGCGAAAATATTTTCGATTGAAGTACGGCTTTGTTTATCAACTTCTAATAAACCGCGTTCTCCGAATTTAAGACCTAATTCTTCTAAGCCTAATTCATCAGTATTTGGACGACGACCTACAGTTACTAATACATAATCAGCTTCGATTGTTTGTTCTTCACCTTTAGCTTCATAAGTAACTTTAACACCATTTTCAGTTTCTTCAGCTGATTTAGCCATAGCTTCAGTAACGATTTCGACACCTTTTTCTTTCATGCCTTTTTTAACTGGTTGTGTCATTTGTTTTTCAAAGCCGCCTAAAATATCTTTGGCACCTTCAAGAATTGTTACTTCTGAACCGAAGTTTGCAAATGCAGTACCAAGTTCTGAACCGATATAACCGCCACCAACTACAACTAATTTACCAGGTACTTCTTGTAAGTTTAACGCACCTGTTGAATCGATAACGCGTTTACCGAATTCAAAGTTAGGAATTTCAATTGGTCTAGAACCAGTTGCGATAATAGCATGTTTGAAATTGTAAGTTTGAGCACTTTTTTCATCCATAACACGTAAACTGTTATTATCTACAAAGTAAGCTTCGCCTTTAACGATTTCAACTTTATTACCTTTTAATAATCCTTCAACTCCACCAGTTAATTTGTTAACTACTGATGATTTGAATTCTTGAACTTTTTCATAGTTTAAAGAAACACTTTCAGCAATTACCCCTAAATTTTCTGAATGTTGTGCTTCAACAAAACGATGAGATGCGTGTAATAAAGCTTTAGAAGGAATACAACCAACGTTTAAGCAAACGCCGCCTAAATTACCTTTCTCAACGATTGTTACTTTTTGACCTAGTTGTGCTGCACGAATTGCTGCAACATAACCTCCAGGACCTGCTCCGATTACAATAGTATCTGTTTCAATTGGGAAATCTCCAACTACCATCTTTTTACCCCTCCATTAATAATAATTCTGGATTATTTAATAAACGTTTAATGTGATTCATAGCATTTTGTCCAGTTGCACCATCGATTTGTCTGTGGTCAAAGCTTAATGATAATGCAAGAACTGGAGCTGCTACAATTTCTCCATCTTTAACAATCGGTTTTTGAGCAATACGCCCAATTCCTAAGATAGCTACTTCTGGGTGATTAATAACTGGAGTGAACCATTGTCCACCAGCTGAACCGATATTACTGATTGTACATGTTGCACCTTTCATTTCATCAGAAGTTAATTTACCATCACGTGCTTTAACAGCTAGTTCATTAATTTCATCAGAAATTTGGAAAATAGATTTACGGTCAGCATGTTTAACAACAGGAACTAATAAACCTCTGTCTGTGTCTGCTGCAATACCAATATTCCAATAATGTTTGTGTACAATTTCGCCAGCTTCTTCATTAAATGAAGTATTAAGTGCTGGGTATTTTTTAAGTGCAGAAACAAGTGCTTTCACTACATATGGTAAGAAAGTAAGTTTTGTTCCTTGTTCAGCTGCAACTTCTTTGAATTTCTTACGGTGATCCCATAATTGTTGAACATCAATTTCATCCATTAATGTAACATGTGGCGCTGTGTGTTTAGAATTAACCATAGCTTTGGCAATTGCTTTACGCATAGCTGGGATTTTTTCAGTTGTTTCTGGGAAATCGCCTTCTGGAACTGTTTGAGTTGCTGCAACGTTACTATCTTCTGAAGTAGCATCTGATGCTGCACTTTCATTAGATGTAGTTTGAGCTGATCCACCATTTAAGTATGCATCAACATCTTCTTTTGTAATACGTCCATTTTTACCTGAACCTGCAACTGCTTTAATATTCACGCCATTTTCACGTGCATATTTACGTACTGAAGGCATTGCTTTAATAGTTCTATTTTCATCAACTTCAACGTCTTGAGCATTAGTTGCTGCTGGTTGACTTTCTTGAGATGAAGCATTGTCTTCTTGAGGAGCTTCTTCTTTAGGTGCATCACTTGATGATTCATCACTGTGATGACCTTTAAATGTCATTTCTTCAGCATCTGGTGCGTCAATTTTAACGATGATATCACCAACAACTGCTACTGTACCCTCATCAACTAATACTTCTTCAATTGTACCACTAACTGGTGATGGAATTTCTACAACAGATTTATCATTTTGAACTTCTGCTAAGACATCATCTTCTTCAATTGTATCTCCAGCTTTTACAAACCATTTTACAATTTCACCTTCGTGGATACCTTCCCCGATGTCGGGTAATCTAAATTCAAATGCCACGGTCTTTTTCCTCCTAAGATTTTATAATAAAAATCACTATTTAATATAAATTTTATTCATTTATTAAAATTCTAAAGTTGCTTTTGCTTTTTCAACAATATCATTTTTATTTGGTAACCAAACATTCTCAGCTTGAGTAAATGGATATACTGTGTCAGCTGCTGCAACACGAGCGATTGGAGCTTCTAATGATAAAATTGTACGTTCAGCTAATTCAGCTGCTACTTGTGCACCAACACCTGCTTGACGTTGAGCTTCTTGTACAACTACTGCTCTATTTGTTTTTTCAACTGAAGCTACTAAAGTATCAATATCAATTGGTTGTACTGTACGTAAATCAATTACTTCAACAGAATAACCTTCTTTTTCTAACTCTTCAGCCGCTTTTAATGATTCTTGAACCATTGCGCCATAAGCGATTATAGTAATGTCGTTACCTTCTTTTTTAACATTAGCTTTTCCGATATCAATTGTATATTCTTCTTCAGGAACTTCTTCTCTGAATGAACGATATAATTTCATATGCTCTAAATATACTACTGGATCGTTACTTCTAATAGAAGAAAGTAATAAACCTTTAGCATCGTATGGACCTGAAGGGATAACAACTTTTAATCCAGGAGATTGAGCTAAAATACCTTCTAAGTTATCTGCGTGTAATTCAGGAGTATGCACACCGCCACCGAATGGGGTACGAATTGTTACAGGTGCAGTTTTAGAACCACCTGAACGGAAACGAGTACGTGCGATTTGTCCTGCTACAGAGTCAAATACTTCATATACGAATCCTAAGAATTGGATTTCCATTACTGGACGGAAACCTTCAATAGCTAAACCTAAAGCTAAACCGCCAATACCAGATTCTGCAAGTGGTGTATCGAATACACGATCTTCACCAAACTCTTTTTGTAAACCTTCAGTAACACGGAATACACCACCGTTAACACCAACGTCTTCACCGAAAACTAATACGTCTTCGTCTTTTTTAAGTTCAGTTTTAAGCGCATCATTAATCGCTTGAACCATTGTCATTTGTGCCATGGCTTACTTCGACTCCTTCTCTTTGTAAATTTCATATTGTTCTGCTAAGTTTTGAGGCATTTCTTCATACATGATTTCCATTAGAGAAGTAACAGTTTGTTTTTCTGTATTGTCAGCCTCTTTAATAGCTGCTTTGATGTCTGATTTAGCACGTTCAATAACTTCATTTTCTTTCTCTTCATTCCAAAGACCTTTGTTTTCCAAGAATTTTCTGAAACGTACTAATGGGTCTTTTTTCTCCCATTCTGCGTCTTCATCTGAAGTTCTGTAACGTGTAGGGTCGTCACCAGCCATAGTATGTGGACCATAACGATATGTCATAGTTTCGATTAATGTTGGACCTTCACCTGCAACTGCACGTTCACGAGCTTCTTTAGTAGCTTGATATACTGCTAACGCATCCATACCATCAACTTGGATACCAGGGATACCAACAGCAATAGCTTTTTGAGCTAATGAAGTTGCTGCAGTTTGTTTGCTACGTGGTGTTGAAATCGCGTAGTTATTGTTTTGAATAACAAAGATTGCTGGTGCTTTGTATGCTGAAGCAAAGTTAATACCTTCATAGAAGTCACCTTGAGATGAACCACCATCACCAGTATAAGTAATTGCAACTGCATTTTTTCCACGTTTTTTAAGACCGAATGCTACACCTGCTGTTTGAATATATTGAGCACCGATGATAATTTGTGGGCTTAATGCATTAACGCCTTCAGGGAATTGATTTCCTTTGAAGTGACCTCTTGAGAATAAGAAAGCTTCAGTTAAAGGTAAACCATGCCAAATAATTTGTGGCACATCACGATACCCTGGTAAAATAAAGTCTTCTTTTTCTAAAGCGTATTGAGAAGCTAATTGAGAAGCCTCTTGTCCTGCTGTAGGTGCATAGAAACCTAAACGACCTTGTCTATTTAAAGAAATAGAACGTTGGTCTAAAATACGTGTCCATACCATTCTTTCCATTAATTCTACTAATTCTTCGTCTGTTAAATCAGGTACTAAGTCTTCATTTACAACGTTACCATCTACGTCTAAAATTTGAACCATTTCAAATTTCGACTGTGTGTCATTTAGTACTTTTACCGCATCGAATTGGGCTTGTAACTTAGGAGCCATTCAATTCACCATACCTTTCCCATTTATAAATAGAAATTCATTTTATCCATAACAATTGTATCACAAAAAAATAACCCTGTTAAACGATTTCATAAAGTTCTGTTTTATTATAAAAAGATACAGATGTGAGGACTGTACTAATACTTCCCCTACATCTGTATCAATCGTCAAATTATTTAAATTGATCTACGTCTTGTTTTTCCTTATTTACCTTGTTCATAGCTTTTGAATACGCTTTAAATTTCTTATTCATATCTTTGTAGGCTTTACTTAATTCTTTTGATTTTTCATCAACTTGTTCTTGTGTTGCACCATCTTTATTAATAAAACTAAACAGTGATTTTTCTTTACCTAAAGCTTTTTTGTAAGCCTTTGCATAGTCGCTATGTGTTTTATATTTATCTTTTATCGCTTTATCTAGTTCTTCAACTTCTTTTTTCTTATCTTTATTGTCTATATTATCAATGTGTGATTCTGCTTTTTTAAATTCTTTTTCAGACTCATTAAGCGCTTTTTCTTCTTTTTTAAATTCTTTTTCACGTTTTTCTGCATTTTCGACAATATCATCAGCAGCTTTCTCTCTAGTTTGCTGATCTTTATCATTAGCTTTTTTAAATAGCTTTTGTTTTTCTTCTTCTAACTTATTTATTTTTTTACTTACATCTGTAACTGGTTTTTCTTTATCAAAAGCATTTTGTACTTGATCGTCATATGCTTTAATTTCCTTTTTATCTGTAGTACATCCTGCTAACAAAACAGCCGATGTAGCTACTACTGCTATCGTTTTGTTAAATTTCATTTCTGTTTCCTCCTCAAAGTTGTACGCTTGTTATAATAAATAAATCTACATTATAAATCAACGAAATCGATATTATAAACCGTCTAAACTATTCATGTATATAACGAGTATGCCTTTGTTTATATTATAATATAAAATTATTATACTATATAGTATCAGTGAGTTTTGAATTTACACCTTCTACTTATAGAAGTTTGTCGACTATGATGTTATTCTAACTTTTATTTAGTATTTCTACTAATAATCTAATTTACATCAATGTACTTCTACCTATCTAATTTGGTATATTTATATTAAGGAAGGTGTCAAACATGTTAACAATGAAAGATATAATTAGAGATGGTCATCCAACACTACGTGAAAAAGCTCAAGAATTAAGTTTCCCTTTATCTAATGAAGATAAAGAAACATTAAAAGCTATGCGTGAGTTTTTAATTAATAGTCAAGATGATGACATCGCTAATAAATATGGTTTACGCTCAGGCGTTGGTTTAGCAGCACCACAAATTAATGTCTCAAAAAGAATGATTGCAGTTTATTTACCTGATGATGGTAATGGGAAATCTTATGATTATATGTTAGTGAATCCAAAGGTAATGAGTTATAGTGTCCAAGAAGCTTATTTACCAACTGGTGAAGGATGTTTAAGTGTTGACGAATCAATTCCTGGATTGGTACATCGTCATAATAGAGTAACAATAAAAGCTCAAGACATCGAAGGTAATGATATTAAATTACGTTTAAAAGGTTACCCTGCTATCGTTTTCCAACATGAAATTGATCATTTAAATGGTGTAATGTTTTACGATCATATCGACGAAGCTAATCCTTTAACACCACATAATGATGCAGTAGAAGTTTAATATGAAATTTTAAAACTCGTAAGTATTATTTACTTACGAGTTTTTATTTCTGAACTTCTGTAAATATTATTACGAGTCTTAACTCCACTACTCCTCATTTTATGTATTTCTTCATCGTATCTAAATACCTGTCTATTATAATTTAAACGAATATCTAATAGTAAAAGTGGAACAATTCCATTTGAAAACTAGTCATTATTTAAATATTCTCGCTTAAAACACTTCTTATCACTTTACTTAAAGATAAAACTGCTTTATTTCTTCTTATACATCATGTAAAATATATATTAACTGAAAACTTAGTGAACTAATGCTATTTTTCAAAATTTGAACGACAATATTTCCCTGGAAAACATACTCGGTAGTGAAATTAAATAGAATCATTGTATATCTATTTAGATTGAGCTGGTATGTATTTTATTTTAAATAAGGAAGCATGCTTTATTGAAGAGTTATATCAATTAGAATTTTATTGTTTCTATCTTTAATAACCCGAGTTGTAAACCAAGGGACTTGAATAAATATTTAAAACAACCCTTAGGAGGAATTATATCAATGTCAGTATTTAAAGTATTCTATCAACATAATAAAGATGAAGTAATCGTGCGTGAAAACACACAAACAATTTATGTTGAAGCACAAACTGAAGAACAAGTTAGACGTTATTTAAAAGACCGTAATTTTAATATCGAATTTATCACTAAATTAGAGGGCGCACATTTAGATTACGAAAAAGAAACTTCAGATCATTTCAGTGTGGAGAAAGCTGAATAATGAAACAATTACATCAAAATGAAGTAGGTGTATATGCACTTGGTGGCTTAGGTGAAGTTGGTAAAAACACTTATGCTATTGAGTACAAAAATGAAATCGTGATTATTGATGCTGGTATTAAATTTCCAGATGATAATCTTTTAGGAATTGACTATGTCATTCCTGATTACACTTACTTAGAACAGAACCAAGATAAAATTGTTGGTCTGTTCATAACACATGGACACGAAGATCATATAGGTGGTGTGCCCTTCCTATTAAAGCAAATTAATGTACCTATTTACGGTGGTCCATTAGCTTTAGGATTGATTAGAAACAAATTAGAAGAACATAACTTATTACGTACTGCTCAACTGAACGAAATTAATGAAGATAGTGTCATTAAATCGAAACACTTTGAAATTTCATTCTACCTTACTACTCATAGTATCCCAGAAGCATACGGTGTTGTTGTGGATACTCCAGAAGGTAAAATTGTTCATACTGGAGATTTTAAGTTTGATTTCACACCTGTTGGTGAACCAGCTAACATTGCAAAAATGGCTAAACTTGGTGAAGAAGGTGTGCTTTGTCTCCTATCTGACTCAACAAATGCTTTAGTACCAGATTTTACACTTAGTGAACGTGAAGTTGGTCAAAATGTCGATAAAATTTTCCGTAATTGCAAAGGTCGTATCATATTCGCTACCTTCGCATCGAATATCTATCGTGTACAACAAGCAGTAGAAGCCGCTGTTAAACACAATAGAAAAATTGTCACATTCGGACGCTCAATGGAAAATAATATTAAAATTGGTATGGAATTAGGCTATATTAAAGCTCCACCTGAAACTTTTGTAGAACCAGGTAAAATTAATAGTATTCCTAAACACGAATTACTTATTTTATGTACAGGATCTCAAGGTGAACCAATGGCAGCATTATCTCGTATTGCTAATGGTACACACAAACAAATTAAAATTATCCCAGAAGATACAGTGGTATTTAGTTCATCACCTATTCCAGGTAATACAAAAAGTATTAACCGTACAATCAATGCACTTTACAAAGCTGGTGCAGATGTCATTCATAGTAAAATTTCTAATATTCATACATCTGGACACGGTTCACGTGGAGACCAGTCCCTTATGCTACGTTTAATTCAACCAAAATACTTCTTACCTATTCATGGTGAGTACCGTATGTTGAAAGCACATGGTGAAACTGGTGTTGATTGTGGTGTAGATGAAGAGAATGTATTTATCTTTGATATAGGTGACGTACTTGCCTTAACACATGATTCGGCTCGTAAAGCAGGTAGAATCCCTTCAGGTAATGTCCTTGTTGATGGTAGCGGTATCGGTGATATAGGTAATGTTGTTATTAGAGACCGTAAATTATTATCTGAAGAAGGTTTAGTAATCGTTGTAGTTAGTATTGACTTTAACACTAATACATTACTTTCAGGTCCAGATATCATATCAAGAGGTTTTGTTTACATGCGTGAATCTGGTCAATTAATATATGATGCACAACGTCGTATTAAAACAGATGTTATCTCCAAATTAAATCAAAATAAAGATATACAGTGGCATCAAATTAAATCTTCAATTATTGAAACATTACAACCATATTTATTTGAAAAAACAGCTCGTAGACCAATGATCTTACCGGTTATTATGAAAGTTAATGAAAATAAAAATCAATAATTCTATAATAAACTCCCATAAGTAAAAATTATCCTTCGATAATTTTACTTATGGGAGTTTTTGTATTGGAAAAATAAAATATTAGAACACAAAAATGCACTCAGATGAATCGAAATTAATCTACTTCATCTGAGTGCTAGAATTGTAAAGTATACCCCTACTTAATACTAATATTATTTATTTAACGATATTCTTTTCGAAGCGACCTAAATCATTATCGTGTCCAATCATAATCAGTATATCCCCGATTTCAATACTTAAATATGGATCAGGTGAAACTATAAACTGCTTACCTCTTTTAATAGCAATAATATTAATTCCATATTGAGCACGGATATCTAAGTCTATGATAGTTTGTCCAGTCATTTTTTCTGTAGCTTTTAATTCAACGATTGAATGTTCATCTGCTAATTCTAAATAATCTAATACACTGGCACTTGCAACATTATGTGCAATACGTCTTCCCATATCACGTTCTGGATGTACAACAGTATCTGCCCCTATTTTATTTAATATTTTGGCATGATAATCATTTTGTGCTTTGGCAGTAACCTTTTTTACACCTAATTCTTTTAAAATAAGTGTTGTTAAGGTACTAGATTGAATATTTTCACCAATTGCAACAATAACGTGATCAAAGTTTCTTATACCTAAACTTTTCATTACTGCTTCATCTGTTGTATCTGCAACAACTGCATGTGTTGCAATATCGCTATATTCATTGACTCTATTTTCATCACTATCAATAGCCATAACATCCATATCTAAGGCGTTAAGTTCACGAACAATACTGCCACCGAAACGACCTAAACCAATTACAACGTATTCCTTTTCCATAATTGTCCTCCGTAATATATACACATTTAAATAACAACGGCTAAATCAATCCTTACTAATGTAACACTTTAAAAATTGATTCAATACCGTTGTTATATATTGATAAACTTTTATAAATTATTTTTTGCCCTCAACATAATCTTTATCGAAAACAAATAATCTCAATAATAATATTAACGATGGAACTAATAAAAGTAAACCTAAAATAAATGCTATTACTAGTGCTAGACCCATTTCATCATTGACATGGGAACTTGAAATTTTCACAAATGGTTGTAATAAATATGGCAATTTACTGATACCATATCCGAAAAAGGCAAATAACATCTGTAGAATAACCATAATAAATGCCAAGCCATGATTTTTCTTAAATATTGTTAATGCACCAGCAATTAAGAAAAATATAAAACTAATAACAAACATCCACCAATAGTTAAAGACAGCATTATTAAAATGATATGAATTTTGAACTCTTAGTGATAAAAAGACAAATAATGAAATAATCATCATTGGTGGTCCCCAAAATATATGCCAACGTCTCATTAAATCGTATGCTGGTTTATCATTCGCTTTATTAGCATAAAACGTTAGGAATCCTGAAGATATATAAAGTACAGATATAATGGCTAAAAATACTACGGACCATGCGAAAGGACTTAATAACAATTGAACCCATTCCAAATCAACATGATTACCAACTTCTTTTATGTAGCCACCTTCTGAAATCGTTAATCCAGTCGCTAATGCAGCCGGAATCAACAAACCTGTTAAACCATATAAGACAATCCATGGTAATTTAGTATCTTGACCATAATTTTCAAATGCGTAAAAACTATTTCTAATTGAAATCAATATCGTTCCAAGTGAACCGGGAACAAGTAGCACTGTTCCTAAATACTTAACAGAATCCGGAAAGAAACCGACGAAACCGACAAAGAAAAATACAAAAAATACGTTGGTTACTTCCCAAACTGGACTTAAATATCTTTCAATAAGGTGATTAATTTTCTTTTCATCACCAGTAATTTTAGAGTGGAGTGCAAAGAATCCTGCACCAAAATCAATTGAGGCTACGATGATATAGCAAAATAAAAATATCCATAACACTGTAATACCTATATATGAATACATCATTTGCTATCACCTCTTTCTTTAATTACTCGATCAACATCATTGATTGCCGGTTTATTTTTAAACATTCTTAGTAAAACATAAGCTGAAGTTACTAAAAGTACTAAATATAATAATCCAAATAGAATTGTTACTAGCGTTATACCTCCAGCTTGTGTCGCTGCTTGTGAAACTCTTAAATATCCTCTGACAATCCATGGTTGACGTCCCATTTCAGTTAAGAACCAACCAAACTCTATAGCTAACATAGAAGCTGGTCCAGTTAATAAAATACCGTATAGCATTGCTTTATGCGTTGTAAACTTGCGTAATTTTTTAATGATTAAAAATAACATGTATATTCCAGAAATAATAAAACAAAATACACCCATAGATACCATTAAATCAAAGAAATAATGGACGATAAATGGTGGTAATTCATTTTTAGGGAAATCATTAAGTCCTTTTACTACTGTTTTTGTATTATTATCAGCTAAAAAACTTAACATCCCAGGTATTTCAATAGCACCAGATACTTCTTTCGTTTTGTCGTTTAACACACCCAAAAATACTAAATTAGCATGTGACTGCGTATCAAAATGCCATTCATAAGCTGCTAATTTTTCAGGTTGCACTTTATGCAAGAATTTTGCAGACATGTCCCCTGCTAACATAGATAATAATGTTGATATAAAACCAACAATCATAGTCATTTTTAAAGATTTTAAATGATATGTTTTATCCTCTGGGTGACGATTTTTTAATAACTTAAATGCTGCAATTGCTGCAAGAACAAATGCCATTGTCATACCAGCTGTTGCAACGACGTGAAATGATCTTACAATGAATGATGAATTAAACATTGCTTCTAATGGTTGAACATTCACCATTCGGCCATTCTTCATTTCAAAGCCAGCAGGTGTATTCATAAATGAGTTTACTGACGTAATAAAAAATGCTGAGAATGACCCACCGATAATCACTGGTAAACCAATGAAAAAGTGAATCCATTTATTTTTGAATCTATCCCATGTATAAAGATAAATACTTAGGAAAATTGCTTCAAAGAAGAAAGCAAATGTTTCCATAAACAATGGTAAGGCTATAACGTGACCACCCATTTTCATAAATGTTGGCCAAACGAGTGACAATTGCAAGCCAATAATTGTACCTGTTACAACACCGACTGCAACAGTTATTGTATAACCTTTTGACCATCTTCTTGCTAATGCTATATAATTCGCATCATTATTACGTATACCAAGAAATTCTGCAATAACAAACATTAATGGCATACCAACACCGATTGTTGCAAATATGATATGTACTGCTAATGTCATACCTGTAAGCAATCGGCTTATTTCTACTGATTCCATATATAATCACCTTGTACTTATAATTTTAAATATTTTACAATACTTAAAATTATAAATCTTCTGTATCACAAACAAAATACATCTGCTTACAATTTTGATATAAAATTTATTAAAAGACACACAATGTTCACACCATTGATATTTTAAGAATTTATCTATAAGATAAGTCTATACAAATTTAAGAGAAAGGAAATTTTCGATGTCACAGATAACATTATATACTCAAGACGATTGTCCACCTTGTACATTTGTTAAAAATCATCTAAAAGCAAATAATGTTGATTTTATAGAAAAAAACATTAAAAATAATCAATATCGTATTGAAATGATGGATTATGATGCGTTTGCTACCCCATTTATATTGTTAGATAACCAACCTATGTATCAAGTTGATATGGATAAAATTAATGATGCTTTTAATATTAAATAATCTTGAATGAACAAACAAAAAAGCAACTAGAGCAAAATTAATTGGCCTAGTTGCTTTTTAATATATATTATTTTGAAATGTTATTAACTAATTCGATAACTTCCTCTTGTGTAGCACAATCAATAGCACGATTTGCTAATTCTGACATTTCGTTTTGGCTTAAGCCATTAATTTGTCTTCTAGCTTTAAGAATAGATGTAGGACTCATTGAGAACTCGTCTAATCCTAAACCTAATAATAATGGCACTGCAGTTGCATCTCCTGCCATTTCACCACACATACCTGTCCATTTACCTTCTTTGTGAGAAGCTTCAATAACTTGTTTAACTAAACGTAAAATTGAAGGGTTGTATGGTTGGTATAAATAAGATACACGTTCTGACATACGGTCTGCAGCTAATGTGTATTGAATTAAATCATTTGTACCGATACTAAAGAAATCAACTTCTTTAGCAAATACATCAGCTAAAGCTGCAGTTGCTGGAATTTCAACCATGATACCAATTTCAATGTCATCAGATACATCATAACCTTCGTTTTGAAGATTTTCTTTTTCTTCTAATAACATAGCTTTAGCATCACGGAATTCTTTGATAGTTGCAACCATTGGGAACATAATATTTAATTTACCATAAACAGAGGCACGTAATAACGCGCGTAATTGTGGTCTGAAAATATCAGGTTGTGCTAAGCAAAGACGTATCGCTCTGTAACCTAAGAATGGATTCATTTCATCAGGTAAGTCTAAGTAAGGTAATTCTTTATCGCCACCAATATCTAATGTACGAACAACGACACGTTTACCTTCCATAGTTTCTAATACTTTTTTATAAGCTTCGAATTGTTCTTCTTCAGTAGGTAATTGATCTCTACCCATGTATAAGAACTCAGTACGATATAATCCAACACCTTGTGCACCATTTTCAATTACACCTGGTAAATCATTTGGTGTACCGATGTTAGCTGCTAATTCAGCATGAACACCATCTACAGATACAGTATCTGCATCACGTAATTTTTGTAATTCTTGTTTATCTTCAAAGAAACGTTCACGTTTATTTTGATAAGCAATTACTTCATCTTCTGTAGGGTCGATAATAACATCACCTGTTAAACCATCGACAATAATCATATCACCTTGTTTCACTTCTTTAGTGATTGATTTTGTACCTACAACAGCAGCGATTTCTAAAGAACGACTCATAATTGCTGAGTGGCTTGTTCTACCACCTATATTCGTAACAAAACCTTGAACGAATTCTTTGTTTAATTGTGCTGTATCAGAAGGTGTTAAGTCATTACCAATAATAACAACACTTTCATCAATCATACTTGGGTTTGGTAATTCAACACCAAGAATATGTGCTAAAACACGTTTAGAAACGTCTCTAATATCAGCAGCACGTTCTTTCATATATTCATTATCCATAGATTCAAAAATAGTAATAAATTGAGTAGTAACCTCACTTAATGCTGTCGCAGCATTAACTTTATCATTTTTAATTTTATCTTGGATTGGTTGAATTAATTCTGGATCATCTAAAACAAGTAAATGTGCATCAAAAATAGCTGCTTTATCAGCGCCTAATTGAACTTCTGCATTATTTCTTATTTTAGTTAATTCAATTTTAGATGCTTCGATAGCGTTATTGAATTTGCTAGTTTCACCTTCAACATCAGTGATTGTTTCACTGCTGTCAAAAGTTAAGTCTGGCTCAACTATTAAGTATGCTTTAGCGATTGCTACACCGTCAGATGCCGCAATACCATTAATTAATTTAGACATATTACTTAGTTAAACCTTCTTTTGATAAGACATCACTGATTGATTCAATTGCTTCTGTTTCGTCGCTACCGTCAGCATAAATTGTAATTTCAGCATCTTTACCAACACCTAAACTCATAACACCCATAATTGATTTTAAGTTAACTTTTTTACCGTTGTATTCTAATTGAATATCTGAATCAAATTTTGAAGCTGTTTGTACCAACATTGTTGCTGGGCGAGCGTGAATTCCTGTTTCGTCGATAATTACATATGATTTTTGTTCCATAAATTTATTTCTCCTTCTATAAGTTAGAATCTTCAATATACTTACAATCTAACATAAATTTTTATACTTTAACTTTACCAAAACCAATAGTTAAATTCAATTTCTTTAAAACCGGTTTCAGTATATTTCTACAAAATTATAACAATTTATAGTCTTTAAAGTAAATCTTTGACGACTTTTTCACATTTTTCAATGTGATCCTGGCCTAATTTTTTCATGAAATAATAACTAATTGATGCTGAAACTGCTTGTCCAACAAATGGGAACCATTTCGTTTGTTTAGCAGCTGTTCTTTTAGCAACATCTCTGATAACTACTTTCATCAAAGCATTTGTCAATTTTTTACCAATGAATTGACTACCTTGGATAGCTGCCGCTGACATAATACGTTCTCTAACATCATCACTTAATGAATTAACTTGTTTATGATCTAATCCATAGATTTTGTTAACATCACTTATGATATCTCTCATTAATTTGATATCAACACCAAAATCTAAACCTGGAATAGGTACAATACTCATACCAGATGATAATATAGATTTCTTCTTAACGAGGTTTTCTGCTGATTCTCGTCTATCTTGTAATTCACTTTGAGTTACTGGTAAATTACTTTTTTCTTTAATTTCTTCAATATTTAAAACTCTGTTACCAACAGTATTAGTAACTTTATTAGTCATTTTATTTCTAATACTCATCTAATTCACCTTCCCAGAATCATATTCAATAAGACTATATACCCAGTTTACAAATAATTAATGCTCAATATTTACGAAAATCGCTTTTAAATATTTTGAAGGTTTGTAGTGAGGATGTGTTTTAAAGTCTTTAGGTAATCCCATAACTTCTTTAATTTCATATTCAACTTCAGCATTATCTAAAGTCGTTTTAATTACATTTTTAAATGCTTTAAGTGAAAATACACTAGAATTCGTACATAACAATAATGTTCCCTTTTCAGATAAGATGTCTAAAGCACCGTCAATTAATTTATCGTAATCTTTTTGAACAGAAAATGTTTTTTTCTTGTTACGTGCAAAACTTGGTGGATCTATAACGATTGTGTCATATTGATGACCATGTCTTTTGGCATAATTGTAAAAATCAAATGTATCCATAACATAAATATATTCAGATTTAGGGTCCATCGCATTTAGTCCAAAGTTTTCCTCTGTTAATCCTCTTGAACGATTAGCTAAATCTACACTTGTTGTTGATAAAGCATTTTGTGCAGCTACCACAGAAAATGCACCAGTATAACTAAACACGTTTAAAATATGACGTCCCTCAGAAAATTGATCACGTAATTTTTTCCTTACTTCTTTTTGATCTAGGAATATACCAGTCATTAATCCATCTTCTAAGTCAACATTATAAAATGTGAAATTTTCCTCTATAACAATTGGGAATGTCTGACGTTCTCCTTCAACAAATCCACCAGTATACTCTGTATCTTTGAAACGCATTTTTTCGTAGATAGATTGATACTCAAATGTTGATTTTATTGCTTCTAAAATATAGTAACGATACTTATAAATTCCTTTTGAATACCATTGAATTAACAAGTTCCCATCATAATTATCAATTGTTAATCCTCCGACACCATCGCCTTCAGCATTAAATAATCTAAAAGCATTTGTTCCATCAATATGGTAATAATATTCTCTTTCAGTCAATGCCTGTTCGAATAGTCTTTTGAAAAAAGCAGTATTAATATCTTCAGAAGGATTATAACTTAACACCCATCCTAAACCTTTATGTTGTCGACCTACATAAGCGGTTGCGATATATTGCTCCCTACCATCTACTAATTTGAATAAATCCCCCTCTTTCAGGTGATCATGTGCATAAATATCATCTTCGTCTATTAGTGGATATTGATTATGGTATTTTGTTTCTTTTCCTCTATTTAAAGTTGCTATTTTCATATACTTAACTTACCTCTCTTTTAATATATTTCTACGGGAAATTAATTTAAATTCACAATTAAGCCTTATACTTTAATTTTTATAAGCTAACAAGTAAATATTTTAATTCAATCGCTATTTTAACAAATTTTTCATCTTACTCCTATTTTCTAACAAAAAAAGAGCGGTATCACAATTCAATCTTTAATAAGAAGGAACTGTAACCCGCTCAAAAATACGTATTATTATTGTTAACGATACATATCTATTTCATGCATAACTTCAATTGTATTATTTTGGTTTATCTCTTAATTGCAATGAGTATGCAATTATGATTGCAATTAACATTAGTAATAGCGTCGGTGTAATAAACACTGATAATAATAATCCATGAACCATAATATTCATAAATTCGGTTAATAATTTGAAGAATAAAATGCTTCCCATAAATAATTGAAGATAATAGAATTTACCTCTTAAGAAATAAGTTAATGTTGTCGCAATATATACAATGATAATAAATAACAGCAGTAACAATGTTACCCATTCAATCACATATTGTGTTTGAGATAATTCCCACTCACCTGATAAGAATAAGGCATTTCTGTTGTTGAATTCTAAAAATGTAAAGAAGAAAATAACTACACCGCAGAATATTTCAACATACATTGGTTTAATCCATTTAGGTTTTCTCATCCAATTTGGAATATCATCTTCCTGGATATCAACAATATTTTTAACTTTTTCTTTAAACTTATCTCTTTTAGTTCTAATTTTTTCTAAATCGACACTTCTTCTAGTATTACGTGCATATTCTGTTGTCTTATCTTGAAGTTGTTTTAAGTGAACTTTAGTTTGATTTGAAACGTTACCTTTACTTGTTCTTGATAATTCTGGTTCTTCTTCCCCTAATTCTTGTTTCGTTAGCGGTAAAGCTCGTCTTAAGAATAAGAAGTTCCAAATAGACATTTGTCCTAATAACCACATGATGATAAAGAATGTATTCACACTTAAAATATCAATAGATTCAATTTCATTTGAGTCAATACGACCATGCAGTGCAATTTGTGTAATTAGATAACTGATACCATAAGATACGATTATCCACATATAGTGACTTTTTCGATTATTACTATTTAATTCATCTTTATAAACGATATAACCGATATGAATGATGAATGGAATAATAAATACGATACCGAAGAAACCATATACTTGCATCATTAGAATTAAAGTTATTAGGAAATACATAATCCCTATAACTAAGAAGAAAATAGAAATATCATAGTCATACTTAATTGTTCTAAATAATGTATGACCGAGTAACATAACTAAGATACCAAATAAAATAATGATAATGGCACTTATTATTGGGAAGCTCCCTATAAATCTACTCATCACTTTTATGATTTCAGCGAAAAATGCATTCAGGAATTCCCATATATTATGTACATGAGTATTTACCTTCTTATCACCATTTAATTGTTTAATAAGTGGTAAATTGATTAATATAATGAGTCCTGTGAAAAGTGAAACGATACCGATAATATAACTAAATATAATCTCGGTGTGTTTCTTAAGAAAAGACATACTATTCACCTCAAAAGTTATTATATATGAAGAACTTCTTCTTGTCTTTAATAAATCACTAAATACATCTATAGACCTAGAAAAGTTTAATATTAGCATAACTGGGTAAAAGTAGTATGTAAACAAATAAAACACAATTAGGGGTGGATTTATTATGAGTAACGAAGAATTAAATAAAAAATCAGCTGAAAAAGCAAAAGAAGCAGAAGAAAAATTAAAAGAGCAAAAAGAAAATAAATCTGATGATATTGAGCAAACTAAAAAAGATATCGACGATGCATTAAACTAATAGTTGACTAAATTTTAATTATACAGATAGGCACGTGTAGTGAATTAAAAATAAAGCTATGTAGATAGGTTATACTATTTACATAGTTTTTTTTATTTTGATAAATTAATTTGAAATACCCTTTCTTTTAAAATTATTGTTCTAAAATCTTCATTTTTCTTGAATTGTATTTGTTGTCTAAAAGTATATTAAATTAACATCAATTTATACTTTTATATTCTATACCGCCTTGACATTCTTCACGAAAAAACTTACATTAAAGACAAATTAAATTAATGAACGCACTAGGGGTGTTTTGAACTGAGATGAGGTTAACCCTCAAACCCTTTGAACCTGATCTAGCTAGATACTAGCGTAGGAAAGTGTAACTAACAGAAGATATAAACGTATGTTTAGACATATTCTTATGTTTTGCGCACAACTTTCCTAGAGAAGGTTGTGCGTTTTTTAGGAGGATGTTTTTTATGTCAAAAGGTTTAAAACTTTCTGAGATACTAGTGACAGTGCTTATCTCTGTTATTTTTGCAATCATTTATAATTTATGGTGGTTGTTTTACAATGTTGCTCAAGTTGCTGGCTTACATCTTGAACAATTAACGTATGGCGTTTGGTTTATGGCTGCAGTAGTTTGTTATTTAATTATACCTAAACCAGGTATCGCCTTACTCGCTGAATTTGCAGCTGGTGCTGGTGAAACAATTGTTATGGGGAAATTTGATATTCCGACAATCGTATATGCACTTTTACAAGGTTTAGCATGCGAAATTGTATTCGCTATCTTTAAATATCAATCTCGTTCAGTTATGGTTGCTATTTTAGCTGGATTGGTTACAGCACTTATTTCATTCCCTGTCGATTACTATTACGGATATTTAAACGAAGTTGCCGGATGGAATTTAATTTTATTTATTGTTTTTCGTGCACTTAGTGGCATCATTATATCTGGTTTACTTTCTTACTTATTAGTAAAAGCATTGGATCAAACTGGTGTAACTAAATTATTTAGACCCGCATCTAAAGATGACTACGATTCATTATAAGGGGATTTTAAAGTGCTAAAAGTTACAAATTTACGTTTGAAGTACCCAAATGGTCACCGAAAAATATTCGATGATCTTAATTTAGAAATTAAAGACAAAGAAAAAGTATTATTGCTCGGCCCTTCTGGTTCTGGTAAAAGTACACTACTCCATGTATTAAGTGGCATCGTACCAAAATTAATTGAATTACCTATGAAATATGACACTTTAGAAATCAATGACCATAATGGCGTTATTTTTCAAGATCCAGATACACAATTTTGTATGCCTAAAGTTTATGAAGAATTAGCTTTTGTATTAGAGAATAGACAACTTCCTAGAAAAGATATGGATGAAGCTATTGAAAATGCATTAAACTCAGTAAACTTAAATGTAAATGAAACAACACAAATTAATCATCTAAGTGGCGGCATGAAACAAAAACTAGCAATTGTAGAAACAATTTTGCAACAAGCTGATACCCTATTTTTAGATGAACCTACTGCTATGTTAGATGTAGAAGCTACAGAAGATTTATGGCAGCGACTAATAGACCTATGGCAAGATCAAACAGTTCTGATTGTAGAACATAAAGTAGAACATATTTGGCAACATGTAGATAGAGTCCTATTGATGAACTATGAAGGTCAAATTATCGCTGATGGTAGTCCAGAACATATTTTACAACATTTTGAACATCTGCTAAGTGAATATGGAGTATGGCATCCTAAAGCATGGAATTATGCCCCAGAACCGAAAAAAATAACGCCATCTACACAACAACAATTATTTAAATTTAATGATGGAGAAATACTTCGTAGTAAGAAAACTTTATTTAAAGTAGACCAATTATCAATAAATTCTGGGGAATGGATTACAATTACTGGAAAAAATGGTACTGGTAAAACGTCTTTATTAGAGTCAATATTACAGTTAATTAAATACAAAGGTATAATGACATACCAAAATCAAGAATTACGTAAAATCAAAGATGCATCCCAACATATGTATCTTGTATATCAAAATCCAGAACTACAATTTATTACTAATTCAGTATATGAAGAAATTTTTATTCATTATAATCATTTAGATTCAACTCATGCAGATGAGAAAACATTACAAATATTAGAATTGCTTAATTTAACTAATGTAAAAAATCAACACCCTTATGAAATTTCAATGGGACAAAAACGTCGATTAAGCGTTGCAACAGCGTTAAGTTCTGATGCAGACATCATCTTACTTGATGAGCCTACATTTGGATTAGATAGCCATAATACTTTCCAATTAATCGAACTGTTTCAAGAAAGAGTTTCTAAAGGACAAAGCATTATTATGGTAACGCACGACCCTGAAATCATTAAGCGCTATCCAACTAGGAGATGGGCGATTAATAATAAGCAATTAACAGAGATTGAAGGTGAACAACATGTTTGAACACTGGAAAATCCGACATACCTTCGTAGATGATGTTAGTATTATTACCAAACTTATATTAGGTGTTCTGTTATTTTTCTTTATTATTTTTATTCATAACTTTGATTTCATGATATATATCGTAACACTTATGTTCATTTTTTTAATTATATTTAATGGAACTGAATTTAAAATAACTGGTACTTTTATATTAGTAACTACATTCTTTGCCTTACTATCATCATTATTTATGATTTTATACGGTGATGGAAATCACATATTGTTTAAATTTGGAATTATTCAAATTAGTACAGAAAGTATTGTTCGCGGTATTCATTTATCACTTCGTACGATTACAGTATCTATGTTTGGTATTCTAATTGCATTAACTTCACAAGTTGTTATGATTTTTTATAGTTTAATGCAACATTTAAAAGTCAAACCTAAAGTAGCATATGCATTTATGGCTGCAATAAGAATGATTCCATTAATTATTAGTTCATTAATTCAATTAAGACGTTCTTTAAAAATGAGATACCAAATTATCGATAAATCAAATTATCGAGGATTTAAACGATTAAAACATTTAATTATTCCATTATTAAGTCAGAATATTAGACGTGCCCATCAATTATCTGTTGCAATGGAATCTAAAGGATTTAAAGATGGGCCTAGAACATATTACTATAGAGCACCTTTCTCATATAAAGATCTTATATTTATATTGAGTTTATTAGTCATTATTGGGCTATCTTATTATTTATCTACTACATTTCCTATCACAGGCATTCATGATGTTCGTATAGGTAAATTAGAATAATTTATTTTATCCATTCAATTCACATAAAAAAGTAACTAGGCTGGGAAATAACTCCCAAAATAATAGCACTAAGGTGATCTATTTTGATGTGCACCCCAAAAGTTGGACTAAAAATC
>NZ_KV791858.1:0-3619 GCF_001808005.1 Staphylococcus sp. HMSC13A10
AAACAATTAAATATATAAAGATATGTTTATAACTCTATAATATTTATTGTTTTTATGCAATGTTTTTTGTTTTTTGAGACACACCGTGTAATTTTTATAACAACTTATGTTTGCGTAATAATTCTTCAATGAAAGTGCCTTGTATTTTTTTCATCGCATTTTTTAAAACTGAACGTTTAAGGAAGTTATTATTAACTAATTCAGGTAATGATTTACGATCATTTAATTGATAATAAGCATCCATAAGTACACGTGCATCAAATTCAGAAGCATACACTTCAGGTACGCCCCTATCTATTTCTAATAATTGATATACAGCTTCCATAGCTGTACGTACAGAATATTCAGTTGTGAATACTGTATCACGTTCTGTTTCAGCAAAGTTACCTATAAAGGCTAAGTTTTTAGAACCATTAGGAACGACTAATGGACGATCTTTGTATGCTCTCGGCATAAAGTACGCTGTCACATAAGGCATATAAACAGGGATCGTATTGCATTCTGTTTGTGCTAATTCAACTAACTCATCTTGTGGCACTCCCATATGATATAACCACTCTTGACAGATTTCACTACCTGTACACTCAGTGATTGGTTTTTTAATGAAATCTCCTTTAACATTAGAGTATAATGCATATATCCATACACTTACCTGATCTTTAGGTTGCTCCTTAAATTGTTGTGGACGATTGACTGTAAAACTAAGTTGCCAACTTGAATCTACTACCGTTACAATACCCCCAGTAACGGTGCGTCCAGATAAAACATCACGTTTACTTAATTTTTCAATATAAGAAATTACCTTTTTATTATTTGTTGTTGTTGTTGCAGATACGAGCCAACTTTTATCTGGAATATGATCACAGAATTTTTCAGGTCTTCCAAATTCTGGACTTTGATTAGCTAAATTTTTCCATAATGTCCAACTACCTCCCAATGCTTTCGTTGGTGGAGCAGGATGGTCATTATCCCCATAAGTTGAACTTTCTGTAATACTGCCGTTCGTTACAAAAACAAGATCATCTAATGTTAAAGGTATAGATTCTGTTTTACCATTTTTGTTTACAAGAATCTCTCGTGCAATTTTCGTAGATGATGTTGAATCGACCAATATATTGTCAACTTGAACACCATATTCAAAATGCACGCCATGTGACTTAAGATATTCTACCATTGGCAATACTAAAGACTCATATTGGTTATATTTAGTGAATTTTAAAGCACTAAAATCTGCCAAACCACCAATATGGTGAACAAAACGCATAAGATATCGACGCATTTCCATTGCTGAATGCCAAGGTTCGAAAGCAAACATTGTTTTCCAATATAACCAAAAATTAGAAGTTAAAAAATCTTCAGTGAAAACTTCGCAAATTTTAACATCTTCTAAATCTTCTTCTTTTTTCATACATAAACTTAAAATTTCTTTAATAGCTTTTTTAGACAATGTAAAATTGCCATCAGTATCAATGCGTTTACCGCCACTATAAATGGCTCTGCATTTAGAATAGTTAGGATCTTCCTTATTCAACCAATAAAACTCATCTAACACGGATGCATCAGGTTGTTCTAATGATGGAATACTTCTAAATAAATCCCATAAACATTCAAAATGATTTTCCATTTCTCTACCACCACGTACGACAAAGCCATGATGCTGCATATTAATACCATCTAAACTTCCCCCTGAGATGTCTAATTCTTCTAAAATATGGATGTTTTTTCCTTTCATTTGACCGTCACGAATTAAAAAACATACTGCTGCTAGTGAAGCTAAACCTGATCCAATTAAATATGCTGATTTTTTATCAACATTTTCAGGTTTTTTTGGACGTGCAAAGGCTTCATAATTACTATTAGTATAGTACATAAAAAAACCCCCTTATTAATAAGTGAAATTTCTAAATACTCTAACTCGATTTAATTTCATTATACACTTTTGTATACATATTTACAAAAATATATTAATTTTATTCATATTTATTATCCGCTTGTTTTATAATAAACAAGAATAGATTGATATCACTATATTGCAGAAATAAAGTAAATATTAATTTATGATCTATAATGAATTTGTATGCATAGTTAATGAAACTTATTAATTAAAATCACTTAAATCCCTCTCTGTTTTGTCAATAATTTATCAAAACTAAACCAAAAAAACTTTAATATTTGTTTATTTGACCAAAAAATATATTTATATATTGTGTTAGACATTATTTTTATTATAATTTAACCAAAAATTAAATTTTATTGATTATTTTATCTAATGATTTTAATATATTAAAATCTAAATTGTATAATTTTCTCATTCTAAGATTGTTATAATTGTTGTAGTTTGTAAGTAAAAACAGGTTGCAATTAGTCAAAAAACAGTTAAAGTATTTATCAATTTTTATATGTATTTCTACTGAGTTGCTGATTAAGGTAATAGAAAAATTTTTAAAATTAAAATGATCTATTCCATAAAAGAATAGGTCATATTTAATATAAGTATTTTTATACTGGAAATATTTATATTAAAATAAAACATGTACGTAAAAGAAGGGAGTCAATTATGAATACAAAAGAGTCAAAAACAGTTGTTGTTATTGGCGCTGGTGTTTTAAGCACAACTTTTAGTTCTATGCTTAAAGAGTTAGAACCAAGTTGGAATATAAAACTATATGAACGTTTGGATCGACCTGGTATCGAAAGTTCAAATGAGCGTCATAATGCTGGAACTGGTCATGCTGCTTTATGTGAATTGAACTATACAGTAAAACAACCTGATGGATCAATTGATATAGAAAAGGCGAAAGAAATTAATGAACAGTTCGAGATTTCAAAACAATTTTGGGGTCATTTAGTCAAAAATAATAGCATTTCAAACCCTAAAGAATTTATTCAACCATTACCTCATATTAGCTTTGTTAGAGGTAAAAATAACGTTCAATTCTTAAAAGATCGTTATCATGCTATGAAGGATTTTCCGATGTTCGACAATATTGAATATACAGAAGATATTGAAGAAATGAGAAAATGGATTCCCTTAATGATGGAAGGTCATAGCGCGAGTGATATTATGGCTGCTAGTAAAATTAATGAAGGTACTGATGTTAACTTTGGTGAGCTTACTCGCAAAATGGCCCAAAGTATTGAACAACATCCTAATGCTAGTGTTCAATATAATCACGAAGTGATAGATTTTAATCATCGAAAAGATGGGAAATGGGAAGTTAAAGTGCGTCAACGTAACAGTGGTAATGTTCAGACTGAACTTGCTGATTATGTATTTATTGGCGCCGGTGGTGGTGCAATTCCACTATTACAAAAAACAGGAATTCCAGAAAGTAAACATTTAGGTGGATTCCCTATTACAGGTCAATTTTTAATTTGTACTAACCCAGACATCATAGCTCAACATGATGCCAAAGTATATGGTAAAGAACCTCCTGGCACACCACCTATGACTGTACCTCACTTAGATACTCGTTATATTGATGGTGAGCGTACGTTACTATTTGGTCCATTTGCTAGTGTCGGCCCTAAATTTTTAAAAAATGGTTCAAATTTAGATTTATTTAAATCAGTTAAACCATATAATATTACAACATTATTATCTGCTGCTGCTAAAAAT
>NZ_KV791859.1:0-620 GCF_001808005.1 Staphylococcus sp. HMSC13A10
GTGCTTGTACTGTCAGAAAGTGACGTGCTCGTACTAGTAGAATCACTTTGCGATGTACTAGTGCTCGTACTAGTAGAAGTACTTGTGCTAGCTGATCCACTCAATGAAGTACTCGTACTGTCAGAAAGTGAAGTACTTGTACTAGCAGAATCACTTAACGAAGTACTTGTACTATCTGAAATAGAAGTGCTATCACTAGATGAATTGCTCAATGACGTACTAGAACTATCAGAAAGCGACGTACTCGTACTAGATGAACCACTTAGAGAAGTGCTAGAACTGTCAGAAAGTGACGTACTCGTGCTAGTCGAACTGCTTAATGAAATACTTGTACTATCTGAAGTAGAGGCACTATCACTAGAAGACTCACTCAATGACGTACTAGAACTATCAGAAAGCGACGTACTCGTACTAGATGAACCACTTAGAGAAGTGCTAGAACTGTCAGAAAGTGACGTACTCGTGCTAGTAGAATCACTTAGTGAAGTGCTTGTGCTAACCGAAGTAGAAGTACTTGTGCTAGATGAACCACTTAGCGACGTACTAGAACTGTCAGAAAGCGACGTACTCGTACTAGATGAATCGCTTAATGAAGTACTTGTACTATCCGAAGTAGAGGC
>NZ_KV791859.1:640-1881 GCF_001808005.1 Staphylococcus sp. HMSC13A10
GTACTAGAACTATCAGAAAGCGACGTACTCGTGCTTGTCGAACCACTTAGAGAAGTGCTCGTACTAACCGAAGTAGAAGTGCTCACGCTAGATGAGTCGCTCAATGACGTACTAGAACTGTCAGAAAGTGACGTGCTCGTACTAGATGAACCACTCAATGATGTACTAGTACTACCTGAAGTAGAAGTACTTACACTATTAGATAATGAAGAACTTATGCTAGATGATTCACTCATTGATTCGTTCGTACTAGTAGAAAGAGACGTTTGTGTACTAGCTGAGTCACTCATAGAAGTACTAGAACTATCAGAAAGCGACGTACTCGTACTAGATGAATCACTTAATGAAGTACTTGCGCTATCAGAAAGCGAAGTACTTGTACTAGCAGAATCACTTAGAGAAGTACTTGTGCTATCAGAAGTCGACGTACTTGTACTAGCTGAGTCACTTGTCGATGTGCTTGCACTGTCTGAAAGTGACGTAGAAGTACTCATGCTAGATGAATCACTCACAGACGTACTCGTACTAGCAGAAATAGACGTACTAGTAGAATTCCTTACAGACGTACTTGCACTATCAGATGTCGAAGTGCTTGTACTAGCAGAATCACTCAATGACGTACTAGAACTATCAGAGAGTGACGTAGAAGTACTAGTAGAATCACTTAGAGAAGTACTTGTGCTATCAGACGTAGACGTACTTGTACTAGATGAGTCACTCGTAGACGTGCTTGCACTGTCAGAAAGCGACGTAGAAGTACTCATACTAGATGAATCACTTACAGACGTGCTCGTGCTGTCAGAGACAGAAGTACTAGCAGAATCACTTAGAGAAGTACTTGTACTATCGGACGTCGATGTACTTGTACTAGTAGAGTCACTTGTAGAAGTGCTTGCACTATCAGAAAGCGAAGTAGATGTACTAGTACTAGTTGATTCACTTACAGAAGTGCTCGTGCTATCGGAGACAGAAGTACTCAATGAATCACTTGTAGAAGTACTTGTACTAGTAGAGTCACTTGTCGATGTGCTTGCACTGTCAGAAAGTGATGTAGAAGTACTCGTACTAGATGAATCACTTACAGAAGTGCTCGTGCTATCTGAAACAGACGTACTCAATGAATCACTTAGTGAAGCACTAGCACTATCAGACGTCGACGTACTTGTACTAGTAGAGTCACTTGCCGATGTGCTTGCGCTATCAGAAAGTGAAGTAGAAGTACTTGTACTATTTGAATCGCT
>NZ_KV791859.1:1901-52923 GCF_001808005.1 Staphylococcus sp. HMSC13A10
CTATCAGACGTAGACGTACTTGTACTAGATGAATCGCTAGTATACGTGCTTGCGCTATCAGAAAGCGAAGTAGAAGTACTTGTACTATTTGAATCGCTCACAGACGTACTCGTGCTGTCAGAAACAGACGTACTCAATGAATCACTTAGAGAAGCACTTGTGCTATCAGATGTAGACGTACTTGTACTAGTAGAATCACTCATAGATGTACTAGAACTATCAGAGAGTGATGTCGAAGTACTTGTACTATTTGAATCACTTACAGACGTACTCGTACTGTCAGAAACAGACGTACTCAATGAATCACTTAGAGAAGCACTAGCACTATCAGAAGTTGAAGCACTCGTGCTATCCGACATAGAAGTACTAGAACTTTGAGATTCACTCATAGAAGTGCTTGTGCTATCAGAAGCTGACATGCTATTACTTACTGATTGGCTATCAGACAAGGATGCACTAGTACTTTGTGAGTTACTTAGTGAAGCACTTGTACTACCAGAAGTCGAAGCACTCGTAGAATTACTTATAGATGCACTAGTGCTATTTGATGACGAAATACTATTACTATTAGATGTACTATTTGAAGTACTTGTACTATCAACAGTTGAAGTACTTTGTGAGTTAGAAATAGAATCACTTTCTGCATTTCTTCCTATATTCCAAGTAAATGTTTTAGTAGTTGTATTATTACTAGCATCTTTAGATGTAACTGTTACAGTATAGTCACCCATTGTAGTAGGTGTGCCACTAACTGTTTTAGTTGTAGGATCATAAGTTAAACCTGGTGGTAATCCAGTTACAGTATCAGTTGTTGAACCACTGTTGTCACTTGTATCAATTGTTACGTTATTAATAGGTGATAGTACTTGGTTAGATTGATTATTAATATTAATAACCGGATTAGTAGTATCCACTACATTAATGTTAAATGTCGATGTAGACGAATTACCGGCTTGATCAACTGAAGTGACAGTAACAGTATTATTTCCTAATTGTGTAGGAGTTCCAGTAATTGTGTTTGATGCTGAATCATAACTTAATCCAGAAGGTAGACCTGTAACAGTATTTGTAACAGTGCCAGTACCATTATCTGTTGTATTCACTGTAATAGGTGAAATTGGGCTATTAATTTCTTTAGTTTGATTAGACATGTTAATAGTTGGTGCCTGTACATCTTTATAAAAGACAGTTATAGCTTGCCCTGCATTTGTTAATTTAACTGTTTTATTTGTTGCGTTATATGTTGGTGCATATGTACTATCTATATTTACTAATTGATAACCTTTAGCCGTAATCGCGCTTTGTTGATCATCAATAGTGACAGTATTGTCTACGTCTCCAGCCAGTGTTTTAGCTGCAACGATTTCTTTACCAGTATCGGCATCAACATAGTGAACTTGTGCCGTAGCAGTTTCAGTATACGTGAATGAGTCAATTTCAACTTGTTGTAAATTTCGAGCTCCACCAGTAGACGCTGTCATAGATAGCGAGAAGTTAGTATTTTTACTGGCTTTAATCCAATCAGAAATATTTCTAGTCCACGTTTGTCCAGCATATGTTACTGTCATGACTTTCGTATCACCATTATAATCAATGATAAAATCTTGGAAAGTACCATTAGGTTGTGTTGTTAATTTAGCCGCATTAGCAGTTTTTGTATTATCTGTATAAGTTGTTGCTACGCCTGAATTATTTGTTGTTACAAATGCACCGAATGCGCCACCGCCACCTACACTAGCAGGGTCTTTATTAGCTTTGGCAGATGAGTTAGGTTGTGAGGTATTATGATAAGTATCTAACTTAAAGCCGAAAGCATTATTCAAGCCACCAATACCTAAGGCAGCCCCTTCTTTACCAATTTGTCCGAGTGTACCTGGTGAAAAGGCGAAACCGATACCATCGCCACCAGTGACGCCGTCTGGAGAAGTTCCTTCATAACGAGTTCCTAGGTTAACTTTACCTTCAAAATGGAAACTTTTATTTGAGTCAATTTTAGTACCTAGAGATATAGCACCTTTTTGTCCGCCAACATCTGGAGTTAATGTTGCAACACCAGTACTTTGATCGTATGTTGCAGAACCGCTAGTTGTGAAATGATCAGTAAAGTTATCCTTATCAACTACGACCTGTGAAGTTGTAGGTGCAATTGGTGATGCTGTTGTTGCTGCAGCTGCTAAACGATTGACCGCTAATCTACTAAATGCACGTACTTTAGTTGTACTAGTCGATTTACTAGATTCACTAGCAACCGGTGTAGTGACAACACTCTCAGAAGCAGTATGTGTCATTCTTTCATTAATATATGATGTTTTATTCGTAATCGCTTCACTATTTACTGTATTTTGTTTTGGGGATTCACTTGATGTAGCACCTGCAGATGATTGACTGTCGGTATTTTTCGTTGAAGCTTGAGATTGAGAGTCTGGTGAAGTTGATTTAGTTTCACTTGAAGTACTTGTTTTACTTTCATTTGTAGCTGTTTCTGATTTCTGCGATTGTGAATCAGATGAATTATCGTTAGATGATGAAGTAGATTTTGTACTTTGAGAATTTTTTGAATCATTTTTGCTTGCTTCAGAGTTACTATGGTCTGATTGACTAGACTTAGAAGCTTGCTCTGAATCAGAATTCTGTTTGTTAGTTTGATCAGTTTCACTATGTTGTTCAGATTTATTTTCAACGCTTTCACTAGATTGTGTATCTGATTTCTCGCTACTACTAGACGTAGATTGAGTACTATCAGTTGTGTCATTTTTTTCAGAACTTTGTGTTTTTTTTGATGAAACAGATTCACTTTTCGCTGTGTTTTCACTATTGCTTGCATGTTTAAGTTCAGTTGAATTTTGATTTGCGACTGCTTGACTTTGTGTAGAAAGCTCTGAAGTTACAGGTAATTCAGAAGCTGCCATTGCTTGATGATTATGTAACATATTAACTGTAAAAGCGCCACCTGCTATTGTAGAAGCTTTTATAGCATTTCTTTTTACAAAGTTACCTTTTTCTTTACCTTCATCAGAATCTTCCATTGTATGATTGGAAAAGATAGGTAATCCCATGATTCGCATTAATTTAATTTCTTTGATACCTGATTTAATCCAATGTTTCCCAGATTTATATAATTTAACCCGAGATTTTTCGTTTTCTAAACTGTGTTTTAAATTTCTTTGTCTTTTTGACATTGAACCATACTCCTTTAAATGTTGCTGTGTAAGAATGGGTTAGTCTCAATGTAATAATACACTAATATTTAACTTCATATTACGTAACAAATATATCACACTTTGAGATTAAAAAATATTAATATTATTTGGAAAATAAAATTGTTATCCCATTACAACGAATAGAGTAAAATTCAATAAGTTTGTATAATATATTTGTTGTAATACAAGTATAACTATTCACAAATCTATTTCTAAAAAATTTTTTTGTAGCTATTATTTTTGAAAACATTTAAAAATTTATAAAAATCAAAATAAGTGTAAATAATTTCTGTGAGAGGACACTGAGGTTTGTCTGACGTCAACGTGCTCGTGGTCTAATTTAGAACTGATATTCTAAAATTTTTAAGTACAATCGAAACGTAAAATTCAATAAAAAGCAATGATAAATACTTTAATATAAGTGAACTACTGTAAACATTTACCTTCAATAAATCTTTACAAAATCTTTACAATTCCTTAATTTAAGTTTTTTTGTATAGAAAGTTGGGGATTAAGAAATATCTAATATAAAGGAGAGACTAACAATGAAACATACAAAAACAATAGCTTTATTATCATCGGCAGCCATTTTATTAGGTGCGTGTGGCAATGGAGGTAGTGATTCAGCTTCAAATAAAAAAGACGAAGGTACAAAAGATACTACTGTAGCAGTAAAAGATATTAAGACAAATCCTGAAGATGCGATTAAAAAAGCGCAACAAACATATAAAGGTCAAGATTTAAAAGATATTTCATATGAAAAATCAAATGGCGACTGGGTATACAAAGTTGAACAACAAGACACTAAGAATAACAAAGAATCAGAAGTCATTATTAATGACAAAGATAAAAAGGTAATTCATAAAGAAACTGAAAAAGGCGAATCTAATAATTCTAATGATTCGTTTAAATATAGTGATGTAAAAGATTATAAAGATGCCATTAAATCTGCTCAAAAAGAATTTGACGGTGACGTTAAAGAATGGTCATTATCTAAAGATGATGGAAAATTAGTTTATGATTTCGACCTACAAAAAGGTAAAGAAAAACATGAAATAACAGTCGATGCTAAAACAGGTAAAGTATTAGACAATCAACAAGATGATTAGTATATAATAGAAAATCGTATTTGAAAAAGCAACCTAACGATGTGTTAGGTTGCTTTTCGTGTATCTGAATGTTCTATTTAAAAATTAATATAGTTCTAATAATTTCTTCCAATTATAAGAGATCATTACAGCAATACTCATAACTAGAAGTATAATTACAAGTTCTGAAGCCATATAACCTTGTGATAGATGTACCGTAAATAATGCGCCTAGCATAATAACGATAAAACCAGCAGCAACGTAATTTGAAAGTAAACCTATAATCATAAAGATACCACCAATAAATTCAAACAATCCTAATAAAATGCCTAAAAATGCTGGAAAGCCTAAGCCAGCCATCATTTCCATAGGTTCTTTAAATCCACTAAATACCTTTTGTGAACCATGTATTGTAAAAGTGACACCTAACATAAGTCTAATTAATAATAATCCTATTCTCATAGCGTATAACTCCTTTTGTATATTTTATATACTTGATATAACAGTTATATTACAATACTAGCTATTTACATTCAAGAACAAATCAGATATTTATTGTAACTAAACAATTAAAAATAGATTACAAAATGTAATAAAACGATAAAATGCTATAAATTTTAAAAAATAAAGTCCTTCTTACTTTAGAAATACATATTTTACAAAATTTGATAATAAAATTTTAATAGAGTAAGTCAATTACGTTATAATACTTATGTTCATATAATATATACATAAATACCAAATTAGTTTAGAGTGAAATTAAGTAGGGCACTTATAAACATAGGTATATGCAAATTACATATAGTAACTAAATGATATAAAAAATATTAATAGGGGGAGCATCATTGAAAAAAGTTTTGACCAGTATTCTGATGATAATTATGTGTTTAATCGTTGTATCACCAACTGTTTTAGCATCACAGTCACCTGTAGACGTAGCTAAACAAGAAAAACAAAACATTGATAAGCAATACAATCCAAAAGGTATGATAGTAACAACTGAGGATGGACAAATACTCTACAATTATCACGACAAAAAACAAGTTGATCCAGCTTCAACAACTAAATTGATGACAATGGATTTAATATACGATGATATTAAATCTGGGAAAGTGAAAATGAACGATAAAGTAAAAATTACATCAAGATATGAAAAAATGTCAGAATTACCTAATTTAACAACATTTCCTTTAAAACAAGGTGAAACTGTTACAATCAATCAATTATTGAAACAAGCAGCATTAGAATCAAGTAATGCTTCTACATTAGTCTTAGCTGAACATATTGATGGCAATTCTTCAAAATTCACAGACAGAATGAATAAAAAAGCAAAAGAATTAGGTATGAAAAATACAAAATTTACTAATCCAAGTGGAGCAAATAATAAAGTTTTACAACCATATGAACCGAAAAAATATAAAAATGATACTATTTCTCATACATCTGCACGAGATATGGCTATACTCAGTACAAATTTGTTAAAAGAACATCCGGATGTTTTAAAAATTACAAAGCTTTCTAAAGATACTCAATCTAATCAAGAGCTACATAATACAAATACATCATTACCAAATGCAGCAGATGCTATGAAAGATGTTGATGGATTGAAAACAGGTACTAGTGACAATGGCTATAATCTAGAATTAACAGCTAAACGACATCATTTAAGAATTGTTACTGGCATATTTAATGTAATGCCTTATCCTGATGAACAAGCTAAACATGCACGTCAAAAACTTGCGAATGCTTTGACTGAGCATGCTTTTAAACAATATGAATACCGTAAAGTTGTTTCAAAAGGGGAACATAAGATAGATGATAAGGAATACGAAGTTAAAAAAGATTTATATGATTTAGTTCCAAAAGATAAGAAAAAATATAAATTGAAAGTTTCTAAAGACAATCGATTATACGTTGATTATGATAGACAATTTATAAAAGATCATCACGCCCCTAGCGTTAAAGTTGAAGCTACGACACATTGGGGCATGATTTTCCTTTACATACTTATGGCGGTCGTAGGCCTTGTATTACTTGGTATGTTGACAATTATTGGCATCAAAATTTATTTTAAGAATAATAAATAAATATATAAATTGAGATAACTAACCTACCACTTTATGGATAAGAATTTGTATTAAGAGCTATTAAATTGACAAAAACATAAGTAACTGCAAAGATTACATTTATATATTTAGATTAATTGCTTTTAAATTAACCTTTATAACAAGAAATACGGAGGGGTTTATAATGAAAGTAGGAATTATTGGGGCTTCAGGTAAAGTTGGACAACTTATTTTAGAAGAAGCAGTAGATAGAGGAAACCAAGTAACGGCTATCGTAAGAAACGCATCAAAAGTTTCGAACTCAAATGTAGATGTCATTGAAAAAGATATTCATGATTTAACTACTTCTGATATTGCAGGATTTGATGTAGTGGTAAATGCATTTGGTGCACCATTAGGCGATTCAGAAGGTCATATTAATGCAGGTCGTCATTTAATTGATATTTTAAAAGGTACAGATACTAGAGCAATTATTGTTGGTGGCGCAGGAAGTTTATATGTTGATGATGCTCACACTATTAAACTTATTGACACTGATGAATTTCCAGATGTAGTCAAACCAACTGCAATAGGCCAAGGACAAAACCTTGAAGAATTACAAAATGCAGAAGGAATTACTTGGACATTTTTAAGTCCTTCAGCTGAATTTGATTATGAAGGTGCAAGAACTGGTAAATATAAATCTGGTAAAGATCAACTATTAGTGAATTCTAATGGAAAAAGTTATATTAGCTATGCTGATTTTGCAATAGCTATTGTAGATGAAATTGAAAACCCACAACATATTAATGAACGTTTTACAGTTGTAGGCGAAGAAAAATAATAAAGTTATCACTTTTATCATAAAGTAAGGCGGAAATTTTGAGTTGATATTCAATTCAAAATCTCCGCCTTTTTCTATTATTTATTTCCTAGGATATAAACCTAAATATGATTCTAAACTTTTACCTGATTGTTTAACTTTTTTCGCTTTATCTTTTCCTAAATAACGTAAATGCCATGGTTCATATTGATAACCTGTTTCATTCTCTTTATGTTTTCCATATCTTACAATGAAACCATAATCAGCAGCATGTTTTTTAATCCATTTACCTTCTTTAGTTTTACCAAAGCTACGATATAAATTTTTATCTGAGCCCTGTGCTCCTACATCAAATGATAATCCAGTTTGATGTTCAGAGTGACCTGGTTTCGAACTATATTTATTAGCAGCTTTTTCGCCATCTCTAGCTTTATAATTATTAAATAGTTGTACTTGTGTTTGATAACTTCTAAAACCACTTATTTTATATAATTGAATATTATCTTTCTTCGCATCTGTCATCATTTTATTTAAAGCACGTACCGCTTTTGGATTTTCTCCTGGATTGAAATCTTTAGGTAATTTAATTTGTTTATTTACTATTAGAATACCATCAATATATGTCTTTCCGTCTTTTTTAATCTTTTTATGATTTTTCTTCGAATGGTTATTATCACTTTTTTGATTTTTTTCACCTAAATGACCATTTGAACATGCTGACAGTATTAATAATCCCATTAATAAAAAAAGATATAACTTCTTCATGTAACATTTAACTCCTTTAAACTATTAATCACTCAATACTTGAAGGTTAGATGATGTCATCATTCCATACTAAATTAGCCTAACATATTTGCTTGAAAATTTAATTGTATTTAGTCAATAAATTCACTTTTTTTAAAGTGACAAACTATTCTTTTTACCATTAACTATAAAATTGTTATATAACAGATAATTTAAAAGATATACTGTATTAATTTATTTCACAGGTTCTTTAATCAGCCACATATTATATATAATTTAGCCATAAATTATGTGAAAGTAATCACAAAATACATGCTATACTCTTTGTGAAAGCGATAACAAAATTTGGGATTAATTAACTAATAATAAATAATTGGAGGCGAAAGGTATGTTAGAAACAAATCATACTCATGCTTGGCAAGGTTTTAAAAATGGACGTTGGAATAGACATTCAGACGTAAGAGAATTTATTCAATTAAACTATTCTTTATATGAAGGCGACGACGCATTCCTAGAAGGTCCAACAGAAGCTACTTCAAAATTATGGGACCAAGTGATGCAATTGTCTAAAGAAGAACGTGATCGCGGTGGCATGTGGGATATGGATACAAAAGTTGCATCGACAATCACTTCACATGATGCAGGATATTTAGACAAAAACTTAGAAACAATCGTTGGTGTTCAAACAGATAAACCATTCAAACGCTCAATGCAACCATTTGGTGGTATACGTATGGCGAAAGCTGCATGTGAAGCATATGGATATGAATTAGATCCAGAAACTGAAAAAGTCTTCACAGATTATCGTAAAACACATAACCAAGGTGTATTCGATGCATATTCCAGAGAAATGTTAGATTGCCGTAAAGCAGGAATTATTACTGGGTTACCAGACGCTTATGGCCGTGGACGTATCATTGGAGACTACCGCCGTGTGGCATTATACGGTGTAGATTTCTTAATGGAAGAAAAACTTCACGATTTCAATACAATGTCTACTGAAATGTCAGAAGATGTAATTCGTTTACGTGAAGAATTATCAGAACAATATAGAGCTTTAAATGAATTAAAAGAATTAGGTCAAATGTATGGTTTCGATTTAAGTCGACCAGCAACTAACTTTAAAGAAGCAGTGCAATGGTTATATCTAGCATATCTAGCTGCAATTAAAGAACAAAATGGTGCAGCAATGAGTTTAGGACGTACATCAACATTCTTAGATATTTATGCAGAACGTGATTTGAAAAATGGTGACATTACTGAAAGTGAAGTACAAGAAATTATCGACCACTTCATTATGAAATTACGTATTGTTAAATTTGCTCGTACACCAGACTATAATAAATTATTCTCAGGAGATCCAACATGGGTTACTGAATCTATTGGTGGTGTAGGTATCGATGGCAGACCACTTGTTACTAAAAACTCATTCCGTTTCTTACATTCATTAGACAATTTAGGTCCAGCACCAGAACCAAACTTAACAGTACTTTGGTCAGTGCGTTTACCTGAAAACTTCAAAATTTATTGTGCAAAAATGAGTATTAAAACAAGTTCAATTCAATACGAAAATGATGACTTGATGCGTGAAAGTTATGGCGATGACTATGGTATTGCATGTTGTGTATCTGCTATGAAAATTGGTAAACAAATGCAATTCTTCGGAGCAAGAGCTAACTTAGCTAAAACATTATTATATGCAATTAATGGTGGTAAAGATGAAAAATCTGGAAAACAAGTAGGACCAAGTTACGAAGGTATTAAATCTGACGTACTTGATTATGATGAAGTCTTTGCTAAATTTGAAAAAATGATGGATTGGTTAGCAGGTGTCTACATTAATTCATTAAATATCATCCACTACATGCATGATAAATATAGCTATGAAAGAATCGAAATGGCATTACATGATACAAATATCATTCGCACAATGGCTACTGGTATAGCAGGATTATCTGTAGCAGCAGACTCATTATCAGCAATTAAATATGCAAAAGTAACACCTATTAGAGATGAAAATGGACTTGTGACAGACTTTGAAATCGAAGGAGATTTCCCTAAATATGGTAACAACGACAGCCGTGTAGATGATATTGCAGTCGACTTAGTAGAACGCTTTATGACAAAATTACGTAGCCATAAAACATATCGCGATTCAGAACATACAATGAGTGTATTAACGATTACTTCAAACGTTGTATATGGTAAGAAAACAGGTAATACACCAGATGGACGTAAAGCTGGAGAACCATTTGCACCAGGTGCTAACCCAATGCATGGACGCGACCAAAAAGGCGCATTATCATCATTAAGTTCTGTAGCTAAAATACCTTATGATTGCTGTAAAGATGGAATTTCAAATACATTTAGTATTGTTCCAAAATCACTAGGTAAAGAAGAAGAATCACAAAACAAAAACTTAACAAGTATGCTAGACGGCTACGCTATGCAACATGGCCATCACTTAAATATCAATGTATTTAATAGAGAAACATTACTAGATGCAATGGATCATCCTGAAGAATACCCACAATTAACAATTCGTGTATCTGGCTATGCAGTTAACTTTATTAAATTAACTCGTGAACAACAATTGGATGTTATTTCTCGTACATTCCACGAACAAATGTAGAAAATAAGGTGGGAGCAAAATGCTTAAAGGACACTTACACTCCGTTGAAAGTATGGGTACAGTAGACGGACCAGGAATTAGATATATATTATTCACACAAGGTTGTTTATTAAGATGTTTATATTGTCATAATCCAGATACATGGAAAATTAATGAGCCATCAAGAGAAGTGACAGTAGATGAAATGGTAAATGAAGTATTACCTTATAAACCATACTTTGACGCTTCAGGTGGAGGAGTTACAGTTAGCGGTGGCGAACCATTGTTACAAATGCCGTTTTTAGAAGCATTATTTAAAGAATTAAAAGCTAATGGAATACACACATGTCTTGATACTTCTGCTGGATGTGTTAATGATACAGTAGCATTTAATCGTCATTTTGATGAATTACAAAAATATACGGATCTCATGCTTTTAGACATTAAACATATCGATAATGAAAAACATATTAAATTAACAGGCAAACCGAATACACATATTCTTAAATTTGCACGTAAGCTTTCAGATATGAAACAACCTATATGGATAAGACACGTTCTAGTCCCAGGAATTTCAGATGATAAAGAAGATTTAATTAAATTGGGTGAATTTATCAATTCGCTAGATAATGTTGAAAAATTTGAAATCTTACCTTATCACCAACTCGGAGTACACAAGTGGAAAAATTTAGGTATCCCATATCAATTAGAAAATGTTGAACCACCAAATGATGAAGCAGTCAAAATGGCATATCAATACGTTAATTTCAAAGGAAAAATTCCAATCACGCTATAAAAAACTATATTATACCCCATAAAATACCCTTCAAATTATGGACATATCAAAGCAGAATTTGATATGTCCATTTTTAATAAAATTTGAAGTAATTGTTAATTATTTATCAAAATATAAAAAATAATTTAATAATCATTAAGTTTATTTTTAAAGTGTGTTTTAATTGTGAACATTTATCATATTTTAACTATTTTTGTGTATTTATGGTAGTATGAACTTGGAAATAGAATTAGTTAACAATATTTCTAAATTTTATATTTTTTTAGCACTTTTTGTAAACGCTATCAAAATATATTTCAGGAGGGGATAAATTGAAAAACGTCATAATTAATGCAATGGGGACGGTGATTCGCTTATCAATTAATCACAATCAACCAGATTCAATTTTATCTCAAGCCGAGTCAAAAATTCATACTTGGGAAAAACAATTTAGTGCTAATGACGAGCACTCAGATTTAATGAAAATTAACCGAATGGCTGGTATAAGGCCAGTAGTAACTAGTGGTGAAATATTTAAAATGATTCAGCTAGGTTATCATGCAACATTAACTTCTAATCAAAAAATGAATATCTTAATAGGCCCTTTAGTTAAACTTTGGAAAATTGGTTTTGAAGATGCTAAAAAGCCGAATGAACAAGACATTCAACATGCGATAACGTTAACGAATCCTGAAAATCTAGAATTGAATGAAGCAACAAATGAAGTTTATTTAACTAAGAAAGGTATGGAGATTGATTTAGGCGCTCTTGTAAAAGGGTATTTTGCTGATCAACTTCAAACATTTTTCATTAATCAAGGTGTAACTTCAGGAATTATTGATTTTGGTGGTAACGTGATTACGATTGGTGAAAATACACCAACATCAAGAAGTTGGAAAGTAGGTATTCGTAATCCTTTTTATAAGAATAGTAATCCACTTGCAGTTTTAGATATTCATCAACAATCTGTTGTGACTTCAGGTATATATGAACGCTATTTTATAAAAGATCATCAATTGTATCATCACATATTAGATAGTAAAACAGGATACCCAGTTAATAATGATATTGCTAGCGTAACCATCGTATCTGATCATTCTGTGGATTGCGAGATATGGACTACGATTTGTAGTTTTGGGCAAGCATCACAAAATATTGAACTACTTAATCAAATAGATGGTATTGAAGGTGTCATTGTTAAACGTGATGGCGACATTGTTTCAACTTCAAGAATTTCTATGCAAAAAGAATATGTAATTTAAATACTCTAAATGAGTATTATATTTTTAAATATACATGTGAAAATAATCACAATTTATCAGGAGGATGACTTATGAATAAAGAAATTTTAGATACTGTCAAATTAAACTCTGGAGCTGAATTGAAAAACCGTATAGTAATGGCGCCAATGACAATTCAAGCTGGATATTTTGACGGTAGTGTGACTTCAGAAATGATAGATTACTATCAATACCGTTCAGGTGACGCAGCTGCAATTATTGTAGAAAGTTGCTTTGTTGAAGATCATGGACGTGGATTCCCTGGTGCTATTGGTGTTGACACAGATGAAAAGGTTAAAGGTCTAGCAAGATTAGCACAAGCGATTAAAGACAAAGGATCAAAAGCAATTCTACAAATTTATCATGCCGGTCGTATGGCTAATCCAAAATTAAATGAAGGAGAACAGCCAATCTCCGCAAGTCCAATTACTGCATTGCGACCTGATGCTGCAACACCTCGTGAAATGACTACATCACAAATAGAACAAATGATTAATCACTTTGGTGAAGCGACTCGTAGAGCAATTGAAGCGGGATTCGATGGTGTTGAAATTCATGGTGCAAATACGTATTTAATCCAACAATTCTTCTCTCCTCACTCTAATAGAAGACAAGATGAATGGGGCGGTAGTCGAGAAAAACGCACAAAATTCCCAATCGAAGTATTGAAAAAAGTTCAAAGTGTTGTAGCTCAAGCAGACGCTAAAGATTTTATTATAGGTTATCGCTTCTCTCCAGAAGAATTAGAAGAACCAGGTATTAGATTTGAAGATACAATGTATCTCTTAAATACACTTGCTGAATATAAACCTGACTACTTCCATATTTCAGCAAATAGTTATAAACGTACGTCAATCGTTAATCAAGACGATTCTGAGCCATTAATTAATAAATACTTAAATTCTAGAAATGAAACATTAGCAAGCATTCCTTTAATAGGTGTCGGAAGCATTTCACAAAAACAAGATGCTGAAGAAGCTTTAGAACTAGGGTATGACTTATTAGCAGTTGGTAAAGCATACTTAATTGAACCAAATTGGACAGAAAAAATTATTAACGACCAAGAAGTAGAACAATTTGTTGATATTCATGACCAAAAAGTATTACACATTCCATCACCATTATGGAAAGTAATGGACTTTATGATATTAGACAAAGAAGAAGAACATAGAAAATACGAAAAACTTAAAGCATTACAAAATAAAAAAGTGAAATTTAATAAAGGTACTTATAACGTTTTTGCTAAAGGTCATAATGGTAATTTACCTATGAAAGTTGAACTGTCTGAAGACAAAATTGTAAGTATTGAAGTTGATGACAGTGGAGAATCTGAAGGTATTGCTAATCCAGTATTTGAACGTTTACCACAAGATATCATAGAAGGACAAACATTAAATGTAGACGTAGTTTCTGGGGCAACTGTTACAAGTGAAGGTATTATTCAAGGTATTGCTGAAGCGATTGAACAAGCTGGCGAAGATCCTGATGTACTACGCGCGCGTCCTAAACCAGTTGTTCAATGGTCAAACGAAACAATTGAAGAAACAACGGATATTGTTGTAATCGGTACTGGTGGTGCAGGTTTAAGTGCTGCAACTACTGCTTTAGATGAAGGTAAAGAAGTGATTATGCTTGAAAAATTTGCCGCTATCGGAGGAAATACGATACGTACTGGCGGACAAGTCAATGCAGTTGAACCAGAATGGCAAGGTAGTTTCCCTGCATTAGCTGGTGAACATGAGACATTAAAACAACTATTAGAACATGATGAAAATGATATAGATGATGATTATAAAGAAGATTTCCGCACAGTAAAATCTCAAATTAAAGCCTATTTAGATGACGATAGTGAAAAAGGCAATAACTTATTCGATTCAATTGAATTACACCGAATTCAAACATATTTAGGTGGTAAACGTAAAGATAAAAATAATGTAGAAATTACAGGTGACTATGAACTAGTTAAAACACTCACAGATAATGTATTAGATTCTGTTAAATGGCTAACAGAAAAAGGCGTACATTTCGATCGTTCATTCGTAGATATGCCAGTTGGTGCATTATGGCGTCGTGGTCATAAACCAATGAAAGCACAAGGTTTAGAATTTATCGAAAATCTTGGTGACTATGTTAAAACACATCACGGTCGTATATTCACTGAAACAACAGCCGAAAAATTAATCAAAGAAGGCAATAAAATTGTAGGTATTGAAGCTCGTAAAGCAAACGGAGCTAAAGTTAAAATTCATACAAAACATGGTGTAGTACTTGCTACAGGTGGATTTGGTGCTAATACTAAAATGTTACAACAATATAATACGTATTGGGATAGTATTCCAGATGATATTAAAACAACAAACTCACCTGCAATTACTGGTGATGGTATACGTTTAGGTGTCCAAGCAGGTGCAGAACTTGTTGGTATGGGATTCTCTCAAATGATGCCAATATCTGACCCTAAAACAGGCGCACTATTCACAGGTTTAATTGTGACACCATCTAACTTCGTATTTGTTAATAAAGAAGGACAACGTTTCGTAAATGAATTTGAAAGTAGAGACGTGTTATCTAAAGCGGCATTAGAACAAAAAGATGGTATGTTCTACATTATTGCTGATGAAAATATTAAATCATTAGCGATGAATACTTCTGAAGACAAAATTAATCATGAGCTTGAAGACGGTACATTAGTAAAAGGTGACACATTAGAAGAATTAGCAGAAAAACTAAACATCGAACCACAACAATTAATTAATACTATCGAACGTTATAACAAATTTGTTGATCAAGGTCATGATGATGATTTCAATAAAAGTGCATTTGATTTAAAAATTGAAAAAGCACCATTCTATGCAACACCTCGTAAACCAGCAGTACATCATACTATGGGAGGCTTACGAATTAATTCTCAAGCACAAGTTATTGATGTTGAAGGTCATATTATTGAAGGATTATATGCATCTGGTGAGGTAGCAGGAGGTATTCATGCAGGTAACCGATTAGGTGGTAATGCACTTGCTGATATCTTTACTTATGGAAGAATTGCTGGTAAAAGTGCAGCTACGCATCAAGTTACTAATGAATAGGAGTGACTAGCTATGTCTGGAAATTACAAAAAAGGAAATCAATTAATACTAGCTATTATATTAGGGATTTTGACATATTGGTTGTTTGCTCAATCTCTCTTAAATATAGCGCCTCATGTGCAAAATGATTATCACGTTGATATGAGTATTATCAATATTGCAGTAAGTCTTACCTCACTATTAACTGGTGTGTTCATAGTTGTTGCAGGTGGACTCTCAGATAAAATAGGAAGAGTAAAAGTGACTAGAGCGGGACTAGTATTAAGTATATTAGGATCTATTTCCGTTATTATAACTAATATGCCGTTCTTCTTACTTACAGGACGTGTATTACAAGGTCTTTCAGCCGCTTGTTTATTACCAGCGACGATTGCGATTATTAACTCATTCTTCTCAGGTGAAGAACGTCAAAAAGCATTAAGCTTTTGGTCATTTGGTTCTTATGGTGGAACTGGACTAGCTTCTCTATTCGCTGGTGTAGTCGCAACATATGTAGGATGGCGTTGGATTTTTATCTTATCAATTATTTTTGCATTCATCGCAATGATATTGTTAAGAGGTACACCAGAGTCTAAAGATGAATCCGCACATAATAAGAAATTTGATATTATGGGTATTTTCATCTTCGTAATAATGATGTTAAGTATTAATATAGTTATCACACAAGGTACAAAATTAGGTTGGCTTAATCCTGTGATTATAGGTTTAATCGTAGTATTTATTATCACATTGTTTGCATTTTACATTTATGAACGTAAACAAAGAGAACCATTTATTGATTTTACGTTATTTTCAAACAAAATTTATATAGGTACAACGATTGCTAATTTAATGGTTAATACTGAAATTGGAGTGCTTGCATTATTCAATATTTATATGCAAGACGCCATGGGATTATCAGGAGCACAAGCAGGGTTAATTACTATTCCATATATGGTTTGTAGTTTAATCATGGTTCGTGTAGGTGAACGTTTCATGCAAAAAAATGGACCTCAAATACCATTAATGTTTGGACCAATCACTATTGCTGTAGGAATTATTTTACTATCCATTACAGCCTTACCAAGTATAATTTATTATATTGTTTCTGTGATTGGATTTATTTGCATAGGGTTAGGCTTAGGTTTCTTTGCAACACCTGCCTTATCAACAGCAGTATCAAACGTTCCAGAAGAAAAAGTAGGTACAGCATCAGGTATTATTAAAATGACATCAACATTAGGAGCAGCATTTGGTATCGCAGTGGTGACAACAGTTTATTCAACAATTAGTATTTATAACGATACCCATTTTGCAGCAACAATCGCCTTTATCGTAGGTGCTTGTATGGTATTAGTCGCATTTATTGCCGCATTTATTTTAGTACCAAAACGAAATGTAGAAGTGTAGATCATAAAATAAAAAACTTGTATTTAAAAGAGGGATTTAGTAGCTCGATGTAGCTGCTAAATTCTTTTTTAATAAAATTATTGTTAATTTTCTGAAAATAGGGTATCGGTATAAAAATAAAACTTCAAAATAAATTGATTTTAAATGACGTGATTTAAAAAGGGGTTAAATCATATGACAAAAGAAAAACAAAGGAAGAAATTTAAATTTAAGACACCACATACGTACGCTTTATTACTGATGGTAATTATTTTTGCATGGATTATGACTTATATTATTCCAGCAGGAGAATATGCGCGAGAAAAGAAAGGGAGTCAAACAGTTGTAGTTTCGGGTTCATTCCACGGAGTAGCTAATCAACATCTGTCTTTCTTAGATATTTTTAGAGCTGTACCAGAGGGTCTCGTCAGTGGTGGAGAGATAGTATTTTACGTGTTTTTAGTTGGTGGTGCGTTCGGTATTGTGCATCAAACAGGTGCTTTTGAAAATGGTGTGAATAAAGCCATGCGTACACTAGGGAAGGCTAACTTCTTAATGATTCCGTTAACAATGACGGCTTTTTCTATTTTAGGATTTTCTATTGGTTTGTCAGAAGAAACAATCATCTTTGTACCGATTGGCGTCTTAATCGCACGTACCTTAGGTTATGATGCCTTGACTGGAGCAGCTGTCGTTATTTTAGGTGCTGGAAGCGGGTTTATGGGAGGTATGTTAAATCCATTTACCGTTGGGGTTGCGCAGAAAGTGGCCGAATTGCCGTTGTTTTCAGGTTGGGGTTTACGAACAATAATATACATATTTATATTATTTGCAGCAATTGCAACAGTGATGTTGTATGGTCATAAAGTTAAAAAGAATAATACTAAAAGTATTGTTTATGAATTAGAAAAGGAAGAAGGACAACTTAATAAAGAAATTGAATACCAGCATTTTAGTAAGAGACAAGCATTCAGTTTAGCGCTAATTTTAGGAAGCATTTTATTTAATGTATTCGGTATTTTCAAGTATGATTGGACATTCACACAAATGAGTGCCAACTTTTTACTTGCAGGTATCGTAGCCGGTTTAGTTGCTGGACTTGGATTTAATGGCACATTTGATGCACTAGTAAAAGGAATGCAAGATATTTTATATGGTGCTCTAGTTGTCGGAATCGCCAAAGGGATTGTTGTACTATTAGAGAATGGGAAAATCATTGATAGTATTGTACATGGTATGACAACACTATTAGCTGATGTTCCAGCTTCATTAGTTATCATGGTCATGTTCGTCTTACAATTTATACTTAATTTCTTTATACCGTCTGGATCAGGTCAAGCGCTAACAACAATGCCATTAATGATTCCGATTTCTGATTTATTACACATTAATCGTCAAATAACAGTACTCGCATTCCAATATGGTGATGCAATTAGTAATATTCTATTCCCAACATCTGCAACATTAATGGGTGCGTTAGCAGTAGCGCGTATTACATATACACAATGGCTAAAATTTGCATGGAAATTAATAATTATATGGGTCGTTATCTGTGCAGTTGCCATGTCCATCGCTTTAATGATAGGGTATTGATTTTTATATAACTTGAAAAAAACGAGTGGCTTACTTATGGGTAGGCCATTTTTTGTCGTAAAAAAATCGTTTATTATTATCAGAATATTCAGTATAATTAAATGGAGACAAATCATTAATGAAAATAGACATCGATACAGCATAAGAGGTACAACATGAAATGGTTTAAGATAATATTAGACATCACGGTATTACTATTAATAACAACACTTTTATTCTTATATACATATAAAGAAAATGAACAATTGTTACCTAGTAGTAAATATATAGTTGAAGTAACTGACTGGGATCATCAATATAATAAAAAAGAGATTTTTGATACAATCACAAAATTTGCTAAAAAAGAACATATTGCAATATATAAAGTGATTACTAATTATAAAAATAAGAAGATAAATAAAGATATATATGTCTTTAATCCAACTCAACAAACTTCGCTTAATTCCTTTAATACCAAACAAAAATACAACTATATTAATAATAAAGAACTTATTAAAAGAGAGGTAAAAGGGAACTACTTAATTACTGACAATCAGTTTAATGCTAAAGAATTAAAAGACACTTTGAAGGCTAAGGGTGTCAATATCAAAACGTATCAACTCAATAGAGTGATGATTGCGATGGGTATTATTGCTGAAATGAATCTAGTCATTCCATTAATCGCATTAGTAATCATTTATTTACTTTATTATATTTATGAAAAGAATATTCATTTCAAAGCCTACGCAGTAAAAACATTACATGGTTACACACTCCCGAAAATCATTTTTGAACAATTTCATATGAAATGTGCTTATTGGTTCAGCTTATATATTATTCAAATAGGAATAAGTGCCATTACGCTATGGTTATTAGGCTATAGTGGAAATTTAAAGTTATACATGATAAGGCTAAGTCTACTATCTAGTATTTTTATTATCATCATCAGTTTTATTAATTTATGGACTTACCTCATGTTATTAAATTTGAATATAGCTCATATGATTAAAGGAAAGCAGCATTTTAAAACGATTCGACTAATCAATACTAGTGCTAAAGGTTTTTTATTGGCGCTAATGGCTATAGTAATTATTCAAAATATGGCTATGATTACAGAGTTGAATAAAATAAAGGCATCGGAGAAATACTGGAAGTTATTAGATGATTATTACACAGTAGAATTTACGCCTTCAAATGGAAATGAAAGTACTCAAAATAAGAGAATGGTCCACTCACGTCAACTTATTATGGATAGTGAAAATCAAAATAACGTTATTCTAATTAAGGAAAATAATCATCAAAGTGCTAAGAATGATTACTCTCCATATGAGGGTAATGTGATTTTTGTGAATCAGCAATTTCGGGGTTTATACAATAAATATTATCCAACTGGTTTGACTATGAATAATAATAAAGATGTTCTAGAAGTTATACTGCCTAATAAATATAAGGACAAATTTAAACAAGTTAATAAAGAATACCAAGAATGGTTTAATACTTTGAAAGATAAGCATAACAAAGATGGAAAACTCAATATTAATTTAACTAATAAAGATGATTATCACATCTTCTCCTTTAATAACCGTTCGATAGGTGACTTGAGTCTCGTACCTTCACCAATTATCGTCAATGTGCAGTCTACAGATTTATGGGATGATTTTTACTATGCCATGCTCAGTCAAGGTGGTTATTTATTTAAAGACTACGATGCTTTAGTTAAAAATATTGAAAAATATAATCTGGAAAATGATGTCAGTGGCATTACTAACTACAAAGACAGCATTATGCAAGAATATCGTGATAACAATATCAAATTAGTAATTTATATTGTCTCTGAAATCATTATAGCGATTGTTACCGTGATTATTATTTTATTTGATGTGAAATATTATTTTGACCAAAATAAAAAGCTCATTTTAATTAAGAAAATTCATGGATACACGGCGTTACGTTCAAATTATAAGTATTTAATGATGAGCAACTTATTTCTTATCTTTGTCGGTCTAGTTACATATTACTACTTTGCTTCATCTCAATTATTGTCGATTTTCTCTTTCATGATTGTCTTACAATTATTATTACAACTATTTACCTTACGTCATTTTGAACAGAAATCACAACAAGTCATCAAGGAGTTATAACTATGAAATACATCATTACATTACTTATTATTCTTATCTCAGCTACTCTCATCGTATTCACTTTTGTACATCATCCAATTATTGACCGTGTTAATCCATTACTTAAAATGGAAGATGACTATGCTAAAGTACCGAAAGATACGCAGTACTATGAAAATATTTCCGTATTCAACAAAGATGGCAAAAAATTGGATTATAAACTTACATTTAATGGATTTGATCCTGATAGAGAATATGTGAAAGTCATGCATAAAGGACAATACGTAAGAAAAATCACATATGTTAAAGAAGCGAATGTTCCAAAAGAGGTTAAATCTCAATGACAATACAATTGAATCATCTATCAATTCACAAAGATAACTATCATATATTTGAAGATATTAACTTAACATTCGAATATGGAAAATCATACGCTTTAATCGGAACAAGTGGATGTGGTAAATCAACATTGTTAAACACCATTGCCGGCATTGAAAAAGTCGATAAAGAACAAATAGTATTTGATGGCCAAATACAAAAGTTTAATGCGAAATTTTATAGAGAACAATTGGGTTATTTATTTCAAAATTATGGTTTAGTAGAGAACTTATCTATTGATGAAAATTTAGACATCGGACTTGCTTATAAAAAGTTATCCAAAAGAGAAAAAGAAGCATTAAAGTCGAAGTATTTAAGTCAATTTGGTCTGACCGAAAATAAAAAGAGAAAGGTTCATACTTTGAGTGGTGGTGAACAACAACGGGTCGCATTAATAAGGTTAATGTTGAAAGAGCCAACGATTATATTAGCTGATGAACCTACAGGAGCCTTAGATCCTGAAACTGGACAGTTGATTATACAATTATTACTCAACTTAGTAGATGAACATAATATATTGATTATGGCCACACACGATATGAATATTGCAGCCCAATGCGATGAAGTGATCGATTTAACAAAGTTAGCATAATTTGAAAACAGTAAAATTAATAATTAGAAAAGAAAATCCTCAACTTGAAAAACAAGTCCCTCAGAACTAGCAGATTACTCTAGTTACAAGGGATTATGTTAAAACAAGTTGAGGATATTTTTATTTTTATAATGCTTCTTTGAGTGCCTCTTTCATAGCAACATAAGCATAGTTACCAAAGTCTGCTTGTGCACTTTCAAACGGAGCGCCATTAACACTCACTACTTCATGATTTTTATCTTTATCATATTTAACAGGTGAGAAATTAAAATAAGCTAAATAGTTAGAAGCGGATTTTTCGTCTTTGTCCTTTTCACCTTTAACTAATACTGACACATTAGTAACTGGAAGTGCTTCATATTTCATTTCAGCTACACTATATGGTATAGGTTTTGATTGGTTAAGTTTTAATAATTGCTTTAGATTTTTAACTTTAGTGAAATCTTTATTTTCTACAGCATCGCTGAAACTTACATGGTATAGACCTGGTTCAACAGAAGCATAAACAAGTTTACCTTCTTTATATTTAGTCATGATTTCAGTATAATATTCCGGGTAATTTGTGTTGCCAACTTTTTTGCCAGATCCAGTGACATACCAATAATTAACTTGCTTAATACCATCTTCGCCAGCATCCATTTTTTGACGTTTTACATCTTTTTTATCTTTGAAAAATGCATCAACATCACTTAATGAAGAACCCTTAGATTCTTTAGTATATTTATAATCAGCAAGCTTTACTTTATCCATTAATTTCTTATAATCTTTCCAACCTTGCATTCCTTTTTTATTAGTGAAAGTTTTATCTGTCATAATTGGATCTAGTTTATTAAGCATAGAGATTGGTTTTTGTTTACTATATTTTTTCTTAGCTTCTTCATACGCTTCACTATTGTCATCGTATTCTTTAAAACGTTCACTTTTACTTTTAGCTTTAGATTCTGATTTTTTCTCCTCATTTTTATGTGAATCTTTATCATTATTACTATTGCTACAACCTGCTAAACATAATACTAAGGCTAAAATAAATACACTAATTAATTTTTTCATAATAAGTTCTCCTTTAACTATGTTTTAAGTTAATGCATTATTATATTTTTCATAGTGCCAATGTTTATCTTCAAGCATTTCTTGATAAAACGGGTTTTGTCCAATAAGTTTAATTTCATCTGCTAAAACTTCTACTTCGTCTAAATGATGTGTAGTCATGATAATTAAACAATGTGATTTTAATTGCTCTAATAGGCGGTGTATATCATATCTTGACTCAAGATCAATTCCAACGGTTGGTTCATCAAGTATTAAAATATGAGGATTACTGAGCAATCCAATTAAAATATTAATTTTACGTTTATTACCACCTGATAAATTGGAAACTTTAACTTTAGTTTCTTTAAAATTTAACTGTGATAAATAATCTTGTATTGTCTCTTCTGATACAGGATTATTACACAGTGACTTGAAAAAGTTAATATTTTCATTAACTGTCATATGTTCAAAAAGTGCGATATCTTGTGGAACATAACCGACCATATCTCTAATATGACGTTTAGTTAGTGTTTGGTTAAAATATTGTATGGAACCAGAATCTACCTTTTCAATACCAGCAATTAAACGTAATAAAGTTGATTTCCCAGCACCATTTTCTCCTAATAAAATAGTAATTTGATTATCTTGAATTTGCATATTGAGTTTATCGAAAATATGTTTATTTCTATAACTTTTACTTACGTCATTAATGTTTATCATCTAGTTCACACTCCTTTACAATTGAATCCATAGATAAATGACACTCATAACAATGGCATAGACAATAGCCATAAATATACGATGACTCAGTACATTAATTTTAAATAGTAATAAAGCAATGCCTAATTCGTAAATAACTAATATGATTAATGATTTTAAATAAAAGAATATGCTTAATGGTTGATGAATAACTAAGCTAATGCCAATGAGTATAATTATTAAAATAAAAACATGTGTAACGACATACGTACTATAAAGTTTAAGTTGACTATGATTAGTTAGGAAAAGTCGCTGTAATGGTGCGTTTTGTTTGAGACGCTGATGTAATAAAATTTGAATGGCACTAACCATGATGACACATGCAAATACAACACCAATGGAGATAGATTGATTTGCGTTTTGAGTTATAGAATGCGTTGTTAATTGTGATTTAGGTGTATCTTTATAATATTGATTTTGGATATCTGAGTGAGATTTTGTTTGATTCATATCGTCTAAGTGTTCTTGAATGATATATGGTATCTGTTGTTCATATAAAGAACGACTCACAATTTCGACAGCTATACTACCAATAAAATCATCTCGTCCATACAAAGGGATTGAGGATTTTAAATTATTGTTTTTTAGTTTACTATTGAAATCTTTGGGGATTTGCAGACTTACCATAACTTCTTTTTTCTTAACCAAGTCATCAATATAAAAATCGTCTTTAGATAAATATTGAATTTCTACGTATGGACTTGAATCCATTTGATGAATCAGTTGTTTAGATGCTTTACTGTGACTCATATCTTGGACTGCAATTGGAATTTTAAACGTTTGACTTGCAGATTTGTGAGCGATCCATAATGCACCTAATGCCAGCATAATCGTCAAAATAAATATAAAATAAGCGAACCATTGCTTTTTAATAACGAGTTGGATATACGGTTTCATCGACGATACCTCCAAGCAAGTATGATTAGCAATGCTAAAATTAATACAATTAAACTAAAATAGAACGCTGGATGTGAATCTAAAATATAGTTGTTTAAAGTAATTTCTAGCATTTGATTCGTTACTAAACTAAACGGTTGGCTAATTAAAACATCATTCAATATATGTTGGAAGAAAATAGTAGGAATAGTAATCCCTGAAAATCCAATAATGAGTATGCTTAGACTAACTTTTAGGAGTAAATTCAACCAAGATTTTGATACTAAATCAATAATGATGAGACATAAGACCAAAATCGTGACCAAATATACTAATTGGATGGCTACCGTAGGCCAATTATATGTTCTGAAAGCACTATGCAAAGCAGATTGAATCCAAACAAAACCTATTGCTGACCACAACAAGGTATAAAACCAAGAGATGAATCCACGTACAAGTGTTAACTTTTCAAAAGAAAAATGAAACATTTGTAAACGTTCTTTAAGTGCTGATTCTTGATTCATTTTCAAAACGGTGAAAAGTGATAAACAAAGAACAAATATGGAAAATAGATAGCCAGTAACAACATAATAACTTCCAGTGTCATAAATATGGATAGATTCATAATCAAAGGAACCAGTACGATTAAGTCCGGTAAACAACATGTCTGTCATAGTCATTAATGTATCTTGGTCTGATGGTTTGTCAGCAAGATGTGAAAAACTTAGTATTCCTCCCATAGATAGCATTAGACGGTCATATACTGAATGGGTGAGTTGATTTATCACTACACTTTTAGTGGATTGTTTGTCATATGTATAAACTGAAATAGGAAGCCTACCATTTTTATAAAAAGCTTTTGTCATACCCTTATCAAAGACAAAATAACCTTGTAATTTTTGTTGTTTTAATAATTGATGTGCTTCATTTTCATTATATTTTTTCAATGATACATTCTTTCCTAAATTGCTACCTTTACCAACAGACCCTAAAATAAGTTGTGTTTCTTTGGATTGGTCTTTATCTACAATGCCAATAGTAAAATTAGATTCATTTTTATTAATATGTTGAATAGTAGTTAAAGTGACAATGAGTGCAATTATGATTAATAGTAAATACACAAATAAGTACCACTTTTTTAATAAAAAAGAGTTGTAAATATGAAACAACTTTAATGAATTCAAATAACCACTCCTAATAATAATATAAAGAGGGTAGGACAGCTGTCCCGCCCCTTATGCTTGCTGATTTGTCCTTGAATATTTACATGGATAGGGGGCGATTAGCCAACATATTTAAAAATTCATTAAATACACAAAAATAATTGAAATTAGTCATCCAATTTTTTCTCTACTTTTTTAAATGTATCCTTTCCTTTTTTCTCCATTTCTTTACTTAATTTTTCTTTGTCTTTTTTAGATAATGCGTTGAAGTCTTTTGCACCGTCAGTATTGAAATTAATTTTTTCTTTAAGTTTAGTATTGGCATTAATAATAATATTAATTGGTTCGCCATCTAGCTTGAATTCAACATTTAACTTTTGCTTTTGTTGGTTATTCTTCGCGTCTGTGTCTAAGTTGTTTTCATAGTCGATATCATAATTATCTGTACCATCATCAATAGTTAATGTACCAGCGTCTTTACGTTTTGAGTCATTTTGAGTCTCTTTGTTATCGATATCGAGTGAATAGCGGTCATAATCGATGCTACTAGTTAATGTATATTGATCTTTGTACTTATCATCTTTCTTTTTAGAAGAGCCTTTAATTTCAAATGAATTATCATTTCCTGTTACTTTATAATTCACTTTTAGGTTATCATCAATTTTATTTGTACCTTTGATGTTCATCTTTTTATCATCGGAATCAATAATTGTGATATCACGTTTGAGAATTTGATGTTTTTCCTGATAGATAGTTGATTTAATTTTAGGGAAATCTTTATCTTGTGCGTCTTTAGCATCTTTCAAAGCATCTTTAATTGATTTGTTGTATTCTTTTTCATTCATATTTGAAAGTCTCAATAACTCTTTATCATCTTTTGCTTTTTTCAAAACTGCTACTGTTATGTTCTTAGCTTTTTCTCTACTAATTGATAAAGTAACTGGTTTGATTTTCTTAGTTTCCCCATCAATTTTCACTTTTTCTTTATCACCTTTTTTGAAATCATCATCATCTAATTTATCAGTGATTAAATCAGTATACCGTTTTGTTACTTTATCGATATCGTCTTGACGAGTATGTAGAACACCAAGTTGATTATTCAAATTGAAGTTTACATTTGAATAACCTTGTTCTTTCAGTTTAGAAGCGTCTGTTCCTTGTATTTCAGCTAAAGTATCAATGATTTCATTATTTTTAACACTATAAACACCTTTGAAGAAAGGTGATTCATAATATTGATTTTTATCATCTGCACTAGCTTGAAACTTACCAATTTCTTCATCAACTAGAGTAGGTGCTATATTGACGATACTCTTTTTACTTTCTGGATCGTGTCCGACAGTACCTTTAATTTTTGAACCATCGACTACGGATTTGGGCAAACCTAAGTCTTCTATGTAATCTTTAGGTGCATCTGCAGTAACTTCAAATTTAGATAAGAAAGAATTATCATTATATTTTTCTTGGAATTTCATTTCATTTTTGAAACGATCATTAATATATGAATCTAAGTTCTTAGCGGTTTTCTTTTCGCTTAATAAATATGAATTTTTTGGTGTATTCGTAATAAAAGCATAAACACCCCAAGCAATTCCTAGTACTAGTAATAGTCCAATTACTATGGGTAAAATGATTTTTAATTTTTTCGACATTGTATATCCTCCCAAAATGTACGTTATCCCAATTAAAAATAGCTATATTTAGCAAAAGTGACCAAATAATTGCGAGCAATTTATTCAGTCACTTTACTGGTATTATTTTAACTTGATTTCTTTTTTAGCAAGGTTATCATTGCTGTAGTCATCTGGATCTTTAACTTGTAATGTCACAGGTGTTTTTGTATCTTTTAATTTATAGAACTTAACAGCTTTAACTTTACCGCCTTTATTAATTTCATCAGTACCGTTTTCACCGTATTTTCTATCTAATTCGCTATCGTAAGCGTCCCCAGTTTTTAATTCTCTCTTAACATCTTTAGAATCTTGATATGCTTCAAAACTCATATCAAATGCTGATGATGCTGTTACATCTTCTTTGTCAGTTTTCTTTTTAACACCATAAACAATAGCAATATTTGGTTTATCATCGTCTGCATATTTGCTTGCATCGACAATTTGAGTGTCTAAAATTTCAACATCAAAGTTTTTACTTGATAATTTATCATCTTTGAAAGAAGAATCTGATTTCTTTTTATCATCTGAAGAAGAATCAACTTTTACAGAATCTGTGTCTCCTGAATCCTTTTTACTTTCTGATGATTTGTTAGAAGAATTGTTACTTGATGAATCTTTAGAAGAATCATCCTTATCACCACATGCGGCTAATACTAATACTGACGCAAATAGTAACGCTAGTAATTTTTTCATAATTAAACCTCCCAATATTATAAAATAAATAGTATGTAATGAAAATATTCACTTATTAATATTAAATGAATAATAAAATAACGAATATTTATGGTAATTAGTATATCATTTAATTGTTACTAAAGTAATACTTTATTTTAAAAATATTTACGTTAAAATATATTGATAGACTGAATGAATAAAACTAAAATAATTATTTATATTTTAAAATATAATGATTTTTATTTTAAATTTAAATACAGTGTATCTAATAGGATTAAATTCAATTTTGGTTAATGGAATTGAGTCATTGCTTATAAAATTTATAGAATGAAAGGATCGTTCATTAAGTGAATCATTTAATGAGATTAATGATTTTAGTTGTTAGCTAGAATGGTTTGAAAATTTTGGGAATATCTAATTATGAGGTATTACGTCAGGGGGATAAATATGAAAAGGTTCGTATTAATACTGAGAATATTTGCTGTTTTGGTTCTCGTTGAAATTATCATTTTTATAGGCGCATTATGTACTCATTTATATTTCCAACATCAATATATCCAGAAAGAAGGAAAACGGATTGAATTGTTTTTAAAATATAATTTTAAAAATATTAATAGCACAACAGTATATAAGAGTAATAGTGATTCCCCGCTAGGAAGTTACAATATTATCGTCCGTATTAATGGAGATAAAAATAAAGAATTAAGCTATGATGCTGAATGTGGTAACTATAATCCAAAATTTAATGGAGAAGATTATATTTTAAACGGTAATCTAAAAAAGCAGAAAGCAAATAGAAAGATAAAATCTGTAAAAGAGATATTAAAAGAAAGAAATGCCAATTCTGTGAATGATGCCTTAAGAAAAATACAATCGGAAGGTGAACAACATGAAGAGAATAACTAAGCGCAAGACATTAATGCTTATTGCTATTCTATCAACAATAATGAGCAGTTTCGTAATACTGATAACTGTATGTAGTATGTTGATTGTTTTTGTTTGGGGATTATTTCCATATTGGACGCCTATTGCATCAGCAATTGTTGTCTTGGGCAGTTTTATATTATCTTTTTCATTAAAATATATTAAACATAAATATCTAAAGTTTTTCATTTCAGTACATATAATAGCGAGTTTTCTATTGTTTTTTGTAAATATAATTTCAATTTGCCTAGTACAATTAATTTAAAAATATGATTTTTAAGGAGAAGATAATGAAAAAAATTATTTTAGGTGTTTTAGTTATATTGATAAGTATATTGAATAGTGGTTGTAGTGATAATCAAGAGGAAAACAAATATCAAAGTAAAATAAATAAAATTATGGAAATTCAGCAAGAAACTCATAAAGAAATGGTTAAAAAGGATGATGAATTTATACCAGAATTTGATAAAGATAAAGTGAATTCCTATGTATATGATGATGGAAAACTTATTATAATAGGCTATAAAGCATTCAAAAATAGTGGTAATCTGTTTTTTGTACCTTATGTATTTAAAGATGACAAAATATATTATAAAGAGCACTTCGATGCAAAAACATATGTTAAAGATCATAAGCCTGACTATAAAAATATCAAAGTAAAATAAATTTAAAGGAGTAGAAAAATGGAAAAATTAATCAAAGTGACATCTTTAATTGGGGTAATAATACAAAGCTTTTTAACTTTATTATTTTTATTGTTTTTAATACTTTCAGCAACAGGTGTGATGCATCCGGAATTAACTACAACAGTGAATGGTGAACAGACTGTTCAAAGTCCAGAAACTGCTCAAGCAACATTTGTTACTATATTTGCTATTTTCTTTGTTATTTCTTCAGTTTCGGATTTATTAGGTATTATTGCTATGAAAAAGATATTTGTGAACAATAAAGTGAGCGGGGTTTTACATATTATTGGAGCAATTATCAGTGCTAATTTATTAACTTTTATTGCTTGGTTAATAAGTGGAATTTCAATATTAAGCTATAAAAAATCAAATAAAGAAGTGTATTAGTATGAAATATGCATGGTGGGTACTTTTAACAATTGCAGGCATATTGAGTTTAACTAGTGTCTATGGATTTATTTTGTGTGTTGGTAGTTTTGGAATGTTAGCATTAAATCTTATGTGGTTATTTGTTTATACACCTCATAAAAACACAAAAGCACTTGAATCTATATCTAAACCAACAATATATTTATCAATTATTGGAACATATGTCGTATTTATATTTATGACTATTCTATTTTATTTTGTAATGAACGATGTGTTTAAAAATATTGGGGTTCAATTGTATGGACAAAACTTTGGTATTTTTGGTTTAACACTATTCATATTTGCTATTATCTTGTTCTCTATAGGAACTGGGATAGTTTTTAAAATACAAAGAAGCAGATTAAATCAATAAACTTGAATTTGTAAAATATTGAGACAAAATTATATTATTTTCTTTGAATTTTGAGACTAAACAACTAAATATTGTTTACTCTCAATTTTTATAAATATAATAAAATTAATGAGAATTACAATTATTAAATAATTGATTTGAAAAGAGTTGAAATAGTATATTTCAAATTTAAATAAGTAAGTGGCAAATAAAAGAATTTATTCTTTAGAGGAGAAGGTAAGATGGAAGAAAGTCTAAAACAATTACGTAAACCTACTATTCAGGTAATGAATTTTATTTCATTATTAATGATTTTATTATCAACAACACAATATTTTTATAGTTTGACTATGGAAACTACCCCAATATACTTAATTATTACGACTTTAATTGAAATAATAGTCATACTATTAGGGCTTTTACAGTTATTTGAAAAAAATACTGCTAATCCTTTAAAGAAAGCAAAAAGATATTTAATAGTAGGGATTTTGACTAGTTATTTTACGTACTTATCATTTTATAATCTTTATTTTTTTATGGCTGAAGAAAATAAATATGATTTAACTAGATTTTGGATTGTTGGTTTTGTTTTTCTTTTTATATGCAGTTGTGCACATATATGTAGTCTTTTGTTAATGGGCAATACTCCTCATTGGTTCAAAGGCGATAAAACAATGTGGATTATAATATTAAAAATAATAGCATGTACTTTTTATGTTCAAAAGATTATAGAATACATAATGATTCCTAATGTTGCAGAATCACATTTTTTAATCATATTAAGTATGTTTATGATTTTTGTTAGTAATTTACTAGTGAGTCAATACTATTTATTATATGGAAGAGTGTTAACCGATGTTAATAAAATAAGTAAAGATAAAAAAAGAGATAAACACGATAATTAATGGCTCAGGCTTATTAATAATGCCAAATATAGTTGAAATGGAGTTAAATTAAAATTGGAAGAATCATTAAAACAGTTGAGAAAGCCATCTATACAAGTAATGAACGTGTTATCAATATTGTTTATATTAGCGTCAGCTATTCAATATCATTATGATCTTACATTTGAAAATACCCCTAAATATTTATTGATTACGACAGCAATTGGGCTTGTAATCAATATATTAGGATTATTACAAATGTTCGAAAGTAAAATAACTAATCCTACAAAACAAGCAAGAAGATATTTAATAGTTAATATTTTAACTTGCTATTTTACTTATATAACAGTTTATAATTTATATTTTTTTGTAGCAGCTGAACATCATTATTATTTAGATAAGTATTGGTATGTTGGGTTCATTACTTTATTTGTATGCAGTACACTCCATATTCTAAGTCTAATTTTGATGAGCTTTTATCCAAATTGGTTAAAAGTAGATAAGGTTATAGTCATTCTAACACTAAGGTTATTGCATCATTAATATACGTTCAAAAAATCATTGAATATATAATAGTTCCTAATATTGCTGATTCTCATTTTGTATTTATTGTATCTATTATCTTGATTTTTACTTGTAACTTTTTAGTTTCTCAATACTATTTATTATATGGAAGAGTATATACTGCAGTTAATAATTCTAATTAAATCTATTGGCTGATATTTTATCAAATGGAGGAAGATTAAACTCGATGGATATTTTACTTGTTATCATTGTATTTGGCTTGTTTTATTTAGTGCATTTTACATCTGTAATGCATTCAGGCGGACTTAAAGTATTGCCAACAATGACCTATATTATAGCTCTTATTTTATATTTAATTCCTGTGATTCTTATAAAAGAAGAAAGTGCAAACCAGTTTGAAAACTTGATGCTTATATTAAATATAGGTGTGTTGTTGTATGGAATTATGGGAGTAAGGGGATTATGGTCTAGACCCTTAAAAATTAAAATTCAAGAGTTAACTAAGTCCTCAGATAAAATGATTACACAACAGAAATATGACAAAATTGAAAGTATGAAAATTAATTTAGAAATAGCTAAATATAAAGGAATAATATCATTAGTGATGTCATTTATCTTTATGATAACGATGTCTATTAAAGCTTCATCACAATATAAAGAAGATTTTGCATTTGACAACATTATCATACTCTTTATTTTTATCGCAATATTTGTTATTTACATAATTATAGATATTATTTTAAGAATAATAAAAGGACGATGGAGACTCATATCTATAAGACCATTACTGATGTCGATTTGGTCATTTATTTTCATAATGATATTACTAATACAAAGATAAGATAGGTGAAGATATGAATATATCGAAAAAATGGTTGTTAGTTATTATCATACCTTTAGCAATTGTACTCATTATAGTTGGGATTTATTATTCATGGAAACTCAAAAAAGAAAATGAAATCAAAGATAGTTTTGCAAAAACATTAAAGATGTATCCAATCAAAAATTTAGAAGACCTATATGACAAAGAAGGATATCGAGATGAAGAGTTTGATAAAGATGATAAAGGTGAGTGGATAATACAATCAACAATGAATGTTGAAAAGGATGGTGGTGAATTAGTATCAGAAGGCATGGTTATTTACATGAATAGAAATACTAAAGAAACCCAAGGATCATACAATATTGAAAAAGTTTATGATGATAAAAATGGGAGACTTAAACAGAAGGAGATTAAAGTCCCAATTAAATTAAAAAATAATAAAATTATTATTAATAAGGAAATCCAAGATAAAAAATTGAAAAACAAAATTGAACATTTTAAATTTTTCGCTCAATATGCAAACTTTAAAGATTTAAAGAAATATAAAAATGGTAATATTGAATATAATCCAGAGGTTCCTAGTTATTCAGCAAAGTACCAACTATCAAATAGCGATTTTAATGTGAAAAAAATTAGAGAAATATATAAAGTACCAACAAAAAAAGCACCTAAATTTACAATGAAAGGTACAGGGGAATTAAGCGGAGATTCTATAGGAGATCAGTCAATAGAATATACTTTTGAAGAAGGTAAGAAAAATAATATATATTTTACAGATTCTATTGAATATCAACCAACGAAAAATTAAACAAACCACTCGAATAGCGTCCGATTCCTTTACTATAAACAAAGGTGTTGGGTGCTATTTTTGTATATTCCACTATTTAATATTATGCTAAAAATGGCTTTTTGTATGGTGATTGAACGTTTAATTGAAAATGCTTAACGGGTAATGTTTACAGATGGATGTCATGTTCTTAAGGAGAATAATTAATGAAACAAGCACAAGAATTAAAAAAGATGTTAACACAATTAGATGGACAAAAATATGGTGCTTATAAACGTACAAAAGGGATGTATCAATTTGATGACTTTCGATTAGCCATCGACCATGTCCAAGTAGATCCTTTTGCATCGCCCTCAAAAATGAGACTAATTATAGATAGAAAAGTAGTTGGCATACCCGCTGACTTTTTAGATACAAAAGATAAACGTATTGCAGTTGCTGACTTTTTAACAAGAAATGTAGCTCGAAAATTAAAAAGCATATTATCAAAAGCAAAAGGACAACATAAAATCTTTATCGATCGTTGTGGTCTAGAGATGCTTCAACGCACATCTGTAGTTATTAATGATGATGTCATAGAGGTACGTCTAGAGGTGGGTCTTCCTGCTGCAGGTCGCAAAATTTTAGGGAAAGCTGCAGCATCAACAATAACTCAAGTGTTACCACAAGTAGTTAATCAAGCGCTCAAATACCAACATATGGATCAACAAGCTTTAAAACGTCAAATTGAATTGAAACTGAATCAAACGTATATTAGAGAACAACTAGATCAACAAAACTTAATCGCATTTGTCGCTAATGGTTCCATATTACCTAGGAAAAGTGGCGTATCTGATTGGCCGATGCCTCAAGCAATTGAGTTTTCAAGCCCAAAATCATGTGAAATAACAATGGAAGTACCATATGGTAAGCCTGTTGTAGGTATGGGAATTCCAAAAGGTATTACATTAATCGTTGGTGGTGGCTACCATGGTAAGTCTACCTTATTACAAGCACTCGAACGAGGTGTTTATGATCATATCAATGGCGATGGTCGTGAGTATGTAATTACAAATAATAGTGCGATGAAAATACGTGCAGAAGACGGTAGAAGTGTAGAAAAAGTGAATATTCAACCATTTATTGATCACTTACCAGGTAAAAAAGATACAAGTCAATTCTCAACTGATAATGCAAGTGGTAGTACGTCACAGGCGACCAATGTGATGGAAGCATTAGAAGCACGTACTAAAGTATTATTAATTGATGAAGATACATCGGCAACGAATTTTATGATTCGCGATGGCCGTATGCAGAAGTTAATTGCACCTGAGAAAGAACCGATTACCCCATTTTCAAATCGAGTGAAACCTCTGTATGATGATTATGATGTTTCGACTATTTTAATCGTAGGTGGTTCTGGTGATTACTTTGAAGTCGCTGATCAAGTATTAATGATGGATGAATATGTGCTAAAAGATGTGACTAAAGAAGCTAAAGAAATTGCACAAACAGCAGGATATGAACGTGAAGATACTTCTCATAAGACATTTGGTGAAATTCCGTCTCGTATCCCTCTTAAAAATAGTTTTAATAAAAAGGGAAAAGATAGTCGACTTAAAGCTAAAGGACAACATGCAGTCATGTATGGAAAAGAAACGATTGATATTAATGGCTTAGAACAATTAGTAGATGATAGTCAGACTAACACACTCGCGATGATGATCGATTATATCCAACAACACGAGTTAGGTAACGACAAGACAATCAATGATATCGTTGATGATGTATATCAACTTATTGAACATAAGGGACTAGAAACAATATCACATCATCAAGGCCATCCAGGTAATTTAGCATTACCTCGTAAACAAGAACTTATAGGGACATTAAACCGTTATCGTGGGTTGAATGTGAAGTAATAACAACATGCGCATGTATCAGAGTGTACGTTATGTACCATGATAGCATGCGCATTGTTTATGTAATATCGATTATCTTTTGAATGGTTTATTTTCATTGTATTCTTCTTCTGTCATGAGCGTACTTTTTCTTTGAATGCCATAATCTTCTATATAAAATCGTTTACCAAGTTTTAAATAAGGCACAACCATAGCTCTGAATTTTACTCTTTTATAAAGAAGTGAAAAACCAATTTTAAAATACTTTTGACGTTCGAAAAGCCATAAATGATCTATTGAAATGCCATTAATTTGAACATCTTTGAGTAAAATTCGTACATTTCGTTTATATGGTAAATCACGATCTAATTTATTTTTATATCCAATATATTCAAGCCTACCAGTAACAACTACTGATTTATTCCGAAAAGGTTTCAATTCATCTCTTCTCACATGACCACCCCTTACTATATCACTTATTATAAAAATAATATCACAAAATTATTGATTTTATTTATAAAATGAGTTGTGGAGAGGCGGTTATATCAAAAAATAAAAATTTCTCCTCAATGATATTGATGACAAATGACATTAAATAAAAATAACCTTCATCCAATACTGAATGAAGGTTAAAAATATTACTTTCTTATTAATGCTAAAATACCAGCAACTAAAATTAAAATACCTGATAAGATACCAAAGAAGCTGATGAAAACAAAATTTAAAATTCCACCAATAATTAAAAGAACACCCATTAATACTCTTTTCTTATTGATGATACAGCTTAAGATTAATGTAATGATACAAGTGAGTATGACAGCTACGCCTAAACCATAAACTTGACCACTATCAGATGCTTCAAATTCATTGCCAATACTACCAACCATTATTGCAAATAGTCCACCAAGCATACCAAAAATACTTCCCATAATACCCAATACCATTTCGGCTACTCGATTTGTTTGTCTTTCAAATTGATAATTATTCATTAATTCACCTCATTTTATGTATACTATTAATATATCCTATATAAAAAATAAAATAAATAGTTTTGTTACAACTATTTTTATTAAAATCAAAAATTCTTTACGAAACAAATTAATAAACAAAAAGAAGTTGTTCTCACTTTAAAGACGAGAACAACTTCTTTAATGATGGGTGATAATGTAACTACAAAAATAAAAAAAGTATTAAATCATTAACTAACTCTAACTATTACGTTATAAAAAATGTGATTTTAAATCATTGCTCTTTTAACACGCCGTCTTTCATATGATAAACTTTATCGCAAAATTGTGTGAGACGTTCGTCGTGTGTAACGATGATACATGTTTTGTTTCGTTGTTTTGTTTGGTTTTCTAATATTTTCATGACGGCCATAGCGTTATCTGTATCGAGTGAAGCGGTTGGCTCATCAGCTAAAATGAGTGATGGGTCTGTAAATATCGCTTTAGCTATAGCAACACGTTGTTTTTGTCCACCTGATATTTCGCTCGGCAATTGATTTTCTATTTCAACTAATCCCAATTGTTCCAACAATGTTTGGTATTCTTCTTTATTAAGTGTGTCTCTTTTATATTTTTTTAATAACTGAAATTGTTGTTTAACTGTTAAAAAAGGTACTAAATTAGTCGATTGTAAAATAAATCCAATTTCTTTAATTCTGATTCGTGCCAAAGCTTTTTGGTTTAATTTAGTAATATTGTTATCGTTAATCCATATCTCACCAGATGTTGGTGTTTGTAACGCGCCAGCCATAGTTAAAAATGTACTCTTACCAGAACCAGATGGCCCAACAATTGCGATTAATTCACCTTGGTTAAATTTCAAATCAGTCGGTTTAACTGCTTCAATAATATGATTACCATCTTTGAAGGACTTTGTAACGCCTTTGAACTCTAACATAGCACACACTCCTTTCTATCCAATTGCTTTTAGTGGGTCGATTTTTCTAATAGATAATACTGAAAATAGACTTCCTAATAATGAAATAATGATAAGTACTAAGCCAAAAATTAATAACGTACCCATATTAAATTGTATAGGAACAGCATCTGGTAAAATAGTACTCGTTAATAGTGTGAGTACGAGTCCAATTGCAGTACCAATGAGTGATAATATAAATGTTTGAGCAAGCACCATCTTTGCCAAATATCCATTCGTAAACCCTTGTGCTTTTAATACGCCAAATAACTGCGTTTTTTGAAGCGTCATAACATATAAAAAGACGCCAATCACAGTTGCTGAAATCACAAATAAGAAAGAAATCATAAAATTAAGTGTCATATTTTGAGCTTTATAACCCGGTAGATTTTCAATAAATTGATCAATTGAAACCCCTTCAAGTTCACTATCTAACTTATGATTTTTCCAATTTTTATCTTTAACTACAACGGCATTTGTTTGATTTTTAGATAAAGCTGGATTAATCTTTTCTATAGTTTTGTTGTTGGAAAAAATAACAGGAGATGCATTATATTTCGCACTTTCTGAGACACCAACAACTTTTAATTTTTCATCTGATTGGGATAATGACAATGTATCACCAATTTTAAAACCTTTATCTTTAAGCGTTTGATCTATGATTACCTCATTTGTTTTATTAACTTTATTACCATCAACTAATTTGGGTATTAAAAATGAATCTGAAGTGACACCAAAGAGTAAAGCATTTTCTTCTTTATTATCATTTGAAACAATAACACCTTGTTGTTTTAAAGGTGTTGCTTCATTAAATTCATTACTTATTTTAGAACGATCAAATACTGATTGTTCAACAGTTTGATTAGCATCTTTGTTCAAAATAATGGCATTTGCATGCCACTTTTCAATGCCTTCTGTATTCATCTTAATTAAACCGTTAGCTAAGCCAGATAGTAAAAATAATAAATAACTTATGAGTACTAGAATTCCGATAATTAAGCTGAATTTGAGTTTATTTCTTTTAATTTCATTCCAAGCTAAGAACATACATACTTAACCTCCTTTTAAACATTAGTTCCATCACCTTTATTTCTTAAAGATACCATTTTTTGGTATGAAGTATAAGTTTAGATGATGAGAAAAAATAAAAATATTGATATTTAGGTATTTAACATATAATTAGTTAGTTGATAGATTTTTAAACTGTTATAATAAAATCTCAATTGGATAACCTGAGGAGGTTAAATTATGAATGATAAAGTATTAGTAACAGGCGGTACTGGATTTTTAGGTATGCGTATCATTTCTGAATTATTAAAAGACGGCTATGAAGTACGTACAACTGTACGTAAATTAGATAAAAAACAACAAGTAATCAAAACATTGCAAAATAACCATATCAATACTGATAAATTAGAATTTGTTGAAGCAGATCTTTCTAAAGATGAACATTGGAATGAAGTAATGCGCGGATGTAAATATGTATTAAGTGTGGCTTCTCCAGTATTTTTCGAAATTCCTGAAGATGAAAGTGAAGTCATTCGACCAGCGATAGAAGGTATTCAACGTATCTTAAGAGCAGCTGAAAAAGAAAATGTTAAAAAAGTAGTTATGACATCTAACTTTGGTGCAGTAGGATTCAGTAATAAAGATAAATCAACTATTACAACTGAAAAAAATTGGACAAATCAAGATGAACCAGGTCTTTCTGCTTATGAAAAATCAAAACTATTAGCTGAAAAAGCAGCTTGGGATTTTGTTAATAATAAAGACAACCAAATTGAATTTGCGACGATTAATCCAGTTGCTGTGTTAGGAAAATCTATGGATTCTCATGTATCTGGTAGCTTTGATATGATTAAAAACATTATGAATGGATCAATGAAACGTGTGCCAAATGTACCTTTAAATGTAGTTGATGTCAGAGACGTAGCTCGTTTACACGTTCTAGCAATGAAATCAGACGATGCTAATGGTAAACGATTTATTGCTTCTGCAGATGGTCAAATTACCTTAGCAGAAATAGCTAAATTAGTGAAAAATAAACGTCCTGAACTTTCAGAAAAGGTATCAACTAAAACGTTACCTAACTTTGCAATTAATATTGGTGCTTATTTCAATAAAGAAGCCAAAGAGGGTAAATTACTATTAAATATGAATAGAAATATAAGTAATGAACAAGCTAAATCTATTCTTGGTTGGCGTCCGATTGGTTCACAAGAAGATGCAGTACTAGAAGCTGTAGATAGCATGGCAAAATATAACTTATTTTAATTAAGACGAAGAAAAAGAGTAACCGAAAGATAAAGTTCTTAGACAAGTGAAAAAAGATAATTTCTATTGAAGTAATATAGAAATTATCCTTTTCATTATTTTTTAGTATTTTAATATAAAATTATGTACAAATACGTAGTATTTATGGCAAGACTCCTGAGGGAACAGTACTAGTTGAAGACCTTAGAAATTCTCACAGATTTATCTGTGTAGTATTTCTGGCTGAAACTGTACCCTAGGAAGGCGTAGCCATACAATACGAAGTATTGGATATAAAGAAAGCACTAAGATGATTAAAATAAATTATCTTAGTGCTATTATTTTGGATATATGTCCTAGCCTCTCTATTTTTTATTTCCCAAGTAATTTAACAACACGTTGTTGTTGTTCTTTACCATCTGGATCGGCTTTTGTTTTTAATTGAGTAAATGTTTCTGACCATTCAGAAGTACGTGTACGAATTGGTGGCTCATTCATTTCTAATGTTTTAAGGATAACTTCTGCAACCTCTTCAGATGTCTGAGAAGATCCTGTTCCATAATTTTCCTTCAAACCACCTAAATATTTATCAAGAATTGGTTTGTTTCGTCGTCTTTAAGACCACCCGTAGACTGAAGTTGTGACATCACATTATTCGTGAACTCTGATTGAATGCCACCAGGTTCAATAACGGTAAACTTAATATTAAATTTAGGTTGAACATAACTCGCCATAGATTCAGTGTATCCTTCTACACCGAACTTCGTTGCACAGTATATTTCATTAAACGGTTGCCCAACTAAACCACCTACAGAAGAAATGTTAATAATACGACCATCTCTTTGACTTCTCATAGTAGGTAATACTGCTTTAGTCATACGAATAACACCCATTAAATTTAAATTCACTTGCCACATAATTTCTTCATCAGTAGCGAGTTCTGTTGTTTTGACAAAACCTGCACCTGCATTATTTACAAGAATATCAATGCGACCTTCAGTTTCAACAATATCATTCACAACTCGATTAATATTGTCTACATTAGTGACATCTAAATGTTTAGTATATATATCTAAGTTTAATTCTTGTGCTTTGTTAATTAAATCCTCTTGCTTTTCAAGATTACGCATTGTTGCATATACTTTATAACCATTTTTAGCTAATAAAATAGATGTTTCAAATCCTAATCCAGTTGATGCGCCAGTAATTAATGCTACTTTTTGATTCATGAATAAATACCCCAAGTTTCTATTTTTTAATTGAACTTAGTTTACTTTGTTATTGATAGAATCGCAAAGATTTAAGACCAACGTTGTTCAACTTTACCAAATTTCCAAATCAATGTAGAAATTAACCATGTGATTAAGAATAATGCGACTAAAATATAGCCTAAATAATCAAATTGTATAGATTCAATAAATGACCAGAAGCCTCCAGATAATTTAAATTTGTCAGCCATTATTTGTAATAATTCGATTAAACCAATGATTAAGGCAGCAATTACTGAAATAGTCGTAATCGTAATATTGTAATAAATTTTACGAATAGGATTGAAAAATGCCCAATTATACGCTGATTACATAACGACACCGTCTAATGTGTCTAATAAACTCATTCCTGCTGCAAATAAAATCGGTAATGACAAAATACCAATAAATGAAATAGCTTGTTGAGAAGCACCTGATGATAGAGCAAGTAATGCAATCTCACTAGCAGTATCAAAGCCTAAACCAAATAAAAATCCTAATGGTAATACATGCCAACTTCGACTAATGACTTTAAAATAAGGACCAACAAATCTTGTAATAAATCCTCGAGATTCTAATAAATCATTGATTTCTTCGTCATTAACTCCTTTTTGTTTTCGCAATTTCATAAACAGTTGAACTAAAGACACTAGAATTATAAGGTTTAATACGCCAATTAAAACTAGGAAAAATCCTGATACTAAAGTACCAATTGTGCCACCAATCTCTTGGAAATGTGGTAGCTCGCTTTTAGCCCATTTTACGGAAATACCTAGTAAAACTGCCATTAAAAATACAACAGTTGAATGTCCAATTGAGAAGTAAAATCCAACACCTACTGAATCACGTTTCTGTTGAATTAACTTTCTAACTGTATTATCAATTGCTGCAATGTGATCAGCATCAAATGCATGACGCAAACCTAATGTATATGCCAATATTCCCATGCCAAATAAAATATGGTGGTCTTTACCAGCAAACCACAAAAAGCTAAACCCAATGATATGAAGTGCAATAACAATACTTATGTATGGCAACCAACTTAATGATTGTCGATTCATGAATTTCAAAATAATACCCTCTTTCCAATAAATATGCTAATTAATCATACTCTGATTCTTGATAACCGAAAAGAAAAATTAATTCGTATAACAAAACTGTTATGGAGAAAATACATATAATTTATTAATTTTTTAAATATCGTGCATATTAAATGATATATATGACTATACGTTTAGCTAACTATTGAGTTAGGTATTGTAATATTGATAAACATTTTAAATAAAGGAGAGATGAGAAATGGCTGAACAAAATGGTTGTGTTAAATGTGGTCATACTGAAGTAGAAGAAGGGACACTCTCTGCGACAGGCTCAGGTCTATCTAAAGTATTTGATTTACAGCATAATAATTTTAAAACGATTACTTGTAAAAACTGTGGTTACACTGAATTTTATAAAGACACTAAAAATAATAAAATGGATATCGTTGATTTATTCTTTGGTTAAATTTAAAGTACAGGGTAAATTTAATATGATATTTGAGTAGCGTGTATGATATTCATACACGCTGCTTTTTAATATAAACAAACTATTGTTTTTTCTAGGTGATTATTAGTAGACTGATATTATTACTATTTAAAAGAGTGAAGGGAGGACTTTGATGAGTAACGAATATAAAAAAGGGATATTTTTCGCGTTAGGCGCATATGTATTATGGGGAATTTTACCGATTTATTGGGAATTGATTGATCAAATCGGTGCGTTTGAAATTTTAGCTTTTAGAATTATCTTTTCTGCAATATTCATGGTTTTAATTTTGATTGTAGGAAAGCATCAAAGACAGTCCTTTATGAGAGATGTGAATCAGTTAGTATCACATCCGATACAACTTTTAGCAATTATTGTTGCTGGCTATGTTATTACAGTTAACTGGGGTACATTTATATGGGCAGTTACAAACGGCCACGTATTACAGTCTAGTTTAGGCTATTACATTAATCCGTTAGTGAGTATTTTATTAGCATTGATTTTCTTAAAAGAGAGATTCAATAAATTTGAATGGCTAGCCATTTTATTCGCATTTATCGGCGTACTTTATATGACATTGAAAGTTGGAGAATTTCCAGTTGTTTCACTCATGTTAGCATTCTCATTTGGTATTTATGGACTACTTAAAAAGGTTGTTCATATCGATGCGATTAGTAGTATTGCGGTAGAGTGTATTGTTACTGCACCTGCAGGACTAATTTATGTAGGTTATTTATGGCAACAACATCAATTAACGTTTGGTATGAATATGTCTTCATTCTGGTTACTGTTTTCAGGTGCCATTACAGCAATCCCTTTAATTTTATTTTCTGCGGGAGCTAAACGTATCCCATTATCTTTAACAGGATTTATACAATATGTTGGACCAACGATTATGTTTGTTCTAGGCATATTCTTGTTTAATGAACCATTTGATGTTCATCAACTCATTACATTTGTCTTTATATGGATAGGTATTATTTTATATAGTATCTCTCAATATTTAAAAATGAAAAGAAGACCAATTACTTAATAAAAAAGTCATCACCTTAACACTATTTCGAGTGAGTAAGGTGATGACTTTTCTTTATTTCAAAGGATTAAAATATACCTAAAACTTTCATCCATAATGAACCTAAACCAATCCATATAATGAAGTAAACAAAGCCTAATACGATGTTCATTGTCCACCAACGTTTTTGTGTAATGTAACCAGAACCGAAAAGAATTGGTGCAGGACCACTACTGTAATGTGTTGTTGAAGCCATTAAGTTACCGAAGAAACCAAGGATCAATGCACTGAATAATGGTGGCGCTCCGGCTGCTACGGCAACACCTAATAATGCTGCATACATTGCACTCACATGTGCAGTTGAACTTGCGAATAAATAATGTGAGTAGAAGAAGAACAGTATTAATAACACAATAACAATTGGCCAACTTAAACCATGTAAACTTTGAGCTATTACTTTACTTAACCAAGGGATGAATCCAAGTTGATTTAATTGATCAGCCATTAATACAAGTACTGAGAACCAAACCAATGTATTCCATGCGCCTGTTTCATTTAATACATCTTTCCAAGTTAAGACACCTGTAAGTAAAAGTAAGCCTAAAGCAATAAATGCTGTTAATGTAGCATCTAAATTAATAAAACTTCCTATCATCCATAACACTAATGCAATGACAAAGATAGCTGCCATGAATTTTTCAGCAAGAGAAACTGAACCCATTTTTGCTAGTTCATTTTCTGCCCAATTTTTAGCATTTGGTGTTTCTTTGACTGTAGGTGGGTACATTTTATAAATAATAAATGGCACTACAATGAGTGAAACTAATCCAGGAACAAGTGCTGCTAAAAACCAGTTCATCCATGTTATATGTATATGAGCAGTTTTTTCAGCTAAGTTTTGTGCAAGAGGGTTCCCAGCCATTGCGGTTAAGAACATTGCAGCAGTAATCAGATTTCCTTGAAATTCAGTGAAAATCAGGAAAGCACCCATTTTTCTTTCTGTGCCATCTTTTGGTGTTGAGCCAAATGATTCTGAAAGGGATTTAATAATAGGGAACATGATGCCACCAGCACGAGCAGTATTACTTGGAGTTGCCGGAGCTAATATTAAATCAACACCTACAAGTGAATATGCTAGACCAAGCGTCTTTTTACCAAATAATTTTACGAATTGTAGTGCAATTCGACGACCTAATCCAGTTTTGACAAAACCTCTAGAAATGAAGAAAGCCATCGCAATCAGCCATATACTCGTATTCCCAAAGCCTTGCACAGCCGTCTTAATATCGACTACGCCAACTAATACAGTTAATGTAAAACCAATGATTGATACTGCACCAATTGGCATAGGTTGAGTGATACATGCGATAATCGTAGCGACAAATATCGCAAACATATACCAAGCTTGTGTATCTAATGAGTCAGGCTTAAGAGGGGTTAAAGCCCAAATCAGTAAACCAACAACAATTGGTAAAATGAATTTTTTATATTTTATTGAGTTTTCCACAATAAGTGTCCTTCTTTCTGTAGAGAATTCATATGTACAACATCAGAATAATCCTAATTGAAATTAATGTACAGAGGGATTTTAAATTTAATCGGTAAGTGATATAGCATATATGTCTAAAACGTTAAAAACTGATTTCACACCGTTGTGAAATCAGCTTAAATTTAGTCTAATTTAGTTGTTTTTTAATACACGTGCCATTTCTTCCATTTTACCAGCATGAAGCGGAATATGGATGGCATTTAACATTAATAAACCTTCAACAGTTGAGAAACCAGCAATCGGTTGATCTAGCTCTATAGCTAATTGTTCATCTGTTAATTTTCTTGCACGTTCAGGAATAGTTTTAATATCATTTAAGATACTTTCTATATTAGGAACGTCACCGTCAATGTTAGACCAATCTGCAGGTTTAGAACCTGGCGCAAATAGTTTTATATAAAGATCTAAATCTACGACATTTTGGTCACCTTTAGATAAAGCATTTTCGAAAACAGTTAATACATGACCCATTTGCCAATGTAAATTATTAGGGAATACGTCGCTATCTTTATCTAATACGTCTTCAATTTTCCAATCTTCGTACATATTTAATAAATAATGAACACCTGTATCTATTACATCATATACTGTGTTAGTCATATTAGTTATTCTCCTTTGTATAAAAATTATACTTATCATTCTAGTAATGTTTACCCGTAATTAATAAGTTGTATACATTAGAAGCTTGTACAGTTGTAGGATATTTATAGTAAGATGATATTAAGAAAAGTAGCTAAAATAGAATTATAAGGTGGTAACTTGATGTATAAGTATAAAAAAAGGAATCCTTTTTCAACCAAAGCATCTGTTGTATATGATGAAACTAATCAAGACATAGCTTATATTCGAAAAGTTTATAATAACCCAATACAAAGGTTAATCAGTATTTTAACGTTGTCGTTACGTTTTAGAAAATATGAAGTTCGTAATCATGAGGGTAATGTGATAATTAAAGCAAATGCTAAATCCATGCTAGATAGTAAGCATTTTACATTGGATTACTATCACGATAATACGCAACAAAAAGTATTGTTTGATAAAAAGAGTAGTGGAAGTAAAGATACGTATGGCATTATTAAACTCAATGATAGGATATTGAATATTTATGCCGATGAAAATCAAAATGCATATATTAAAGATGCGAAATTAGATACAGATATTGCAAGTTGGAAGCAAGTAGGAGACTATGCAGAAGTTCGAGCGGGAAAAGATTCATTTTTCCAAGAACATACTTTATTATGTATTGCTATGCTTCATATTTTTGCTGATAATCATGTTAGACATCAAAAAGCATGGTCATTGTTAGGACCACCTACAATATAAAATAGCAAAACCGGAAATGAATGTGCTTTTCATTTCCGGTTTTTTCTTATATATGAAACTAATGTGTTTCGCCTAAAGCTGCTTTTAAATCAGGTAAATGGTCGATAGTTTTAATAGCAGCGGTTAATCCTTGAACAATTGTATTTAAAGACATGGAAGGTGTGCCAGGTTTGTCAGTAACCTGCTCAGGTAAATAAGGGACATGGATAAATCCAAATAATAAATTAGGGTATTGTGTCGCATTTAAATATCCTAATTGATACAAGATATGATTACATACAAATGTTCCTGCAGTATTCGAAAGTTTAGCGGGAACTCCATTATTTTTTATACTTTCTGTCATACGCTTAACAGGTAAATTTGAGAAGTAAGCGGCAGCTCCATTTTTTCGTATAGGTATATCTATAGGTTGGTTCCCATCGTTATCTGCAATTCGCGCATCATCAATATTAATTCCAATACGTTCAAGTGTGATTTCTGCGCGTCCTCCAGCTTGCCCAATAGCAACGACAGCATCATAGTGCTCTGAGTTTAATTTTTGCTCAATGACCTCAATAGCTTTATGAAATACAGTAGGAATCTCTATTTTAGTGATGTCATGCTCCCCGATTTGAGAAGGTAATTGTTTGACAGCCTCCCAAGAAGGATTCATTTCATTACCCTCAAACGGATCAAATCCAGTGACCAATATTTTCATAAAAATATCCCATCCAATCGACGTAGTTATTTTAATAAATCATAACATGAGTTAGCTATATTTTAAGCTAAACAAAATTTGTATAAAATTAAATCGGCACATTGATATGCATAATTTCGGATTTAAATATGAAAAGAATTGCACATCTATTAGATTAAGAAATCGCTTACAATGAAATTAGGAGGATTAGATATTGTTAAGTAATCGACAAACAAAGATTTTGTATTTCTTACTGAAAGCAGAAACGTTTGTATCCATCGCTAGGTTAGCAGATATGTTTGATATCTCACAACGTTCAATACAATATGATTTACAACATATTGAAAGTGTTCAAGACAATAAGCAATTCATGTTGATTAGACATAAATCATTAGGTGTAAAGGCGAAGTCATTGAATCAAAATAGTTTAAATAGTGAATTCGAAGCTATCGCTAATACAGTTCATCTTACTAAAAATGAACGTAAAATAAATATTTTAATTACACTTTTTGAGTCGACACAACCTATGTCATCTAATCATTTAGCAGAACTAATGAAAGTATCAAGACGAACTATTGTTAATGATCTTAAATCAGTACAACAATGGTTAGCGACTTATCAATTAGAAATGAAATATATACAAAATAAGGGATTCATCATTATTGGTGAAGAAGAAGCATTTCGACAAGCCTATGCCAATACAGTAAAAAATTATTTCAAAATGACTGTGCCATATTTCCAAGATCATTTATTTTCTGAAGCAGAATTAGCGAGTGTCAGAAAAACAGTTATTGATACTTTAATAGAAGAGGATTATCAGCTTGTACAATCGGCTGTTGATGGCTTGGTATATCATATTATTATTGCTATACATAGATTGAAGTTGAATTACTCAATTGATGTACCAAACAGTGAATATGAAAAAGTATGTGACACAGTTCAATATCGTATTTCTGAAAAATTGAAAAAGAATTTAGAAAAAGAATTTGATATTCAATTCCCTAAATCAGAAGCCATTTTCATAACGTTACATTTATTAAGTTCCAAAATTTCTAATATAAAAGAAAATTACATAAATACTAGTGAATTAGAACATATGATAAACGAGCTTATTAAACAAGTTAGTGTTGAAATGGGCATTGATTTGCGGGAAGACAAAAAATTATTAAAAGGATTAATAGTACACTTACAACCAGCAATTCACAGATTAAAGTTTAATTTAGTTGAAAAGAATCCTTTAAAAGATGATATACAAAATCAATATAGAAATGTTTACGACATCTTAAGTAGAAACATCGAATTAATCGAAAAAACTTATGAAATAACATTTACTGAAGATGAAATTGCTTATCTTACTGTTCATTTTGTTTCTAGTATCGAACGTGTTTCTACACAAAAGCACAGTTATATCAAAGTGGTATTGTTATGTGGTTCGGGGATAGGAACATCTCAATTATTAAAAAGTAAATTAGGCAATATCTATCCTGAATTTGAAGTGATTGATGCATATTCAATTTATCAAATTGATGAAAAAGCATTGTTAAGTAAAGGTGTGGATTACATTATATCAACAGTAGACTGTGAGTTTAATCAGCTCCCAGTTGTAACGGTAGATGCCTTTTTAAATAGAAATTCTAGAGATAAATTAAATCAAATAGTAAATCATTTCAGAGAATCTAAAGTGGTTAATATTGAACATATGGGTGAAAATCTTAGAAAACTTTTACCTGAACATAGAATTATTAAATTAAATCAAATTGTTAATAAAGAAAAGGCTATACATCAAGTTTCAGAATTGTTGTTTCATGATGACATCATTGATTATAGATATGCAGACGAAATCATAAAACAAATGGAATCGTTTGGTCCATATATGATTATTAGTCCACACATAGCTTTACTTCATTCTGATACGACATATGTTCGAAGTGGTGCTGGATTTGCGTTAGCTTATATTGAAAATGGAATTTCTTTTGGCCATCAAACATATGATCCAGTTAAGGTAATTATTGTTTTAGCAACAGAAAAACCTCATATTCACTTAAAAGCACTTGGACAATTGAGTCAGCTTTTAACTGATGAAGTTAAAAAGAAAGCATTTTTGGAAGGAAACATTAAAAAGATAAATCAATATATTAAAGAAATCTCAGTAGAAAGGGTGTAATGAGTGGCATTAGATATTTTGACAGAAGATAAAATTATTATAAAAAATCAAGTATCAAATTGGATTGAAGCGATAGAAATAGCTTCAGAGCCATTATTAGATAACAATATTATTAATCATGATTATATTACTTCAATGATTGAAAGTGTTCATGAATTTGGCCCATATATTGTTATAGCACCGGAGATAGCTATTGCACACGCAAGACCAGATCATAATGTTAACGAAGTAGGATTAAGTCTTCTGAAGCTCAATCAACATATTAATTTTTCAGAGAATAGTCATTATGCATCACTAGTTTTCGTATTGAGTGCAATCGATAATACATCACATTTGAATATATTACAAAGTTTAGCAGGAATTTTAGGAGATTCTGAGAGAGTTACACGTTTAACTAATGCAGAAAATAAAGAAGAAATTATAAAAATTTTAAAGGAGAATGATTAAGATGAAAATTTTAGTAGTTTGCGGACATGGATTAGGAAGTAGTTTTATGGTTGAAATGAATGCTCAGGAAGCTTTGAAAAACTTAAATGCACCTTCTGATGTTGAAGTAGAGCATAGCGATATTATGACAGCTAGTCCTGAAATGGCAGATTTATTTATCTGTGGTCGAGATTTAGAAGAAAATGCAGAACGTCTCGGAGATGTTTTAGTATTAGATAACATTTTAGATAAAGAAGAACTACAGCAAAAACTTGAAAGTAAGTTAAAAGAATTAAATATTATTTAAAAGGAGGTTTGGCATATGAAATCAATTCTTGATTTTATAGTAGACATTTTAAGTCAACCAGCTATATTAGTAGCACTTATAGCTTTTATAGGGTTATTAGTTCAAAAGAAATCAGCATCAGCCATAACTTCAGGTACAATTAAAACCATGTTAGGATTTCTAATTCTAAGTGCTGGCGCGGAAGTCGTTTCAAAATCACTTGAACCTTTTGGCAAAATTTTCCAACATGCATTTGGCGTGCAAGGAATCGTACCTAACAATGAAGCTATTATTTCATTAGCACTAAAAGATTATGGTACTACTGCAGCACTTATTATGGTGTTTGGTATGATTTTAAATATTTTGATAGCACGTGTTACAAATCTTAAATATATATTTTTAACAGGACACCATACATTTTATATGGCTGCTTTTTTAGCGATATTATTAACAGTCGGTCATGTTAAAGGATCGTTAACTGTGATTATAGGTTCAATTATTTTAGGTTTGATTATGGCTATTTTACCGGCACTAGCTCAACCAACAATGCGGAAGATCACTGGAAATGACCAAGTTGCATTGGGACATTTTGGTACTGTTAGTTATTGGGCTGCAGGCGAAGTTGGTAAGTTATTTAAAGGTAAATCTAAATCAACTGAAGATATTAAATTTCCTAAGGGATTAAGTTTTTTAAGAGAAAGTACAATTAGTATTTCAATTACCATGGCTTTATTATACTTTATAGCTTCGTTGTTTGCCGGAGTAGGGTATGTAGATAAAATTAGCGATGGGCAAAACTTTATTGTATTTTCAGTAATTCAAGGTGTTACATTTGCTGCAGGTGTATTTATCATTTTAACTGGTGTTAGATTGATATTGGCAGAAATTGTGCCGGCATTTAAAGGTATATCTGAGAAAATTGTACCTAATTCTAAACCTGCTTTAGACTGCCCGATAGTATTCCCTTATGCACAAAATGCTGTGCTAATTGGGTTCTTTGTAAGTTTTATCACAGGTGTAATAGGGATGTTCATATTATTCTTATTTGGTGGCGTAGTTATTTTACCTGGAGTAGTAGCACACTTCTTCCTAGGAGCTGCATCAGCAGTGTTTGGTAATGCTCGAGGTGGAATTAAAGGTGCTATTGCAGGATCAGCATTGAATGGTTTATTGATTACATTTTTACCATTATTATTCTTGCCTTTCTTAGGAGATTTAGGTCTTGCGTCAACTACATTCTCTGACACAGATTTCTTAGCAGTAGGAATTATATTTGGTAATATTGTGAAATTCACAGGTATCATTGGATCAGTCATTTTCATTATTGTATTAGCAACAGTTGCTATATTTATTAAAAGTAAGTCAGACAAAAAATTAGAACAACAATCTTAAGAAACTAATTTAGTAGTCAACTTTTAAAAAATGAAAAAAGTGATTTTCATATTAATTCACATGCTGACACGTAGTATTATGGCGAGACTCCCGAGGGAACAGTACTAGTTGAAGACCT
>NZ_KV791859.1:52943-67928 GCF_001808005.1 Staphylococcus sp. HMSC13A10
CAGTATTTCTGGCTGAAACTGTACCCTGGGAATGGGAGCCAATAATACGAAGTATTATAAATAAGCCAGTCAATGAATTAAAAAAATTCATTGACTGGCTTTTATTTTTTGATATATATTCGAAATTTTTTATTCTAACTCAATATTAATGTGACTAATTCTTCTGCGGTTACTTTACCGAAATAGAAGTTTAAATCAATATTGTTAAGACAATCGAGTAAATCACTTTTGACCATGCGAGTACCAATCAATTGGTCTTCTACATCCTTAATATCACCTTGACCGAAGAAATCACCAAAGATACTGCATCCTTCTATACGATTTCCGGCAATTGATAGAGAAATATCAATCGTGCCACATGCGAAGCGGTCGTTACGATTATATTCATAACGTGGAGAACGACCATAGTTCCATTCCCAATTATCATATTTTTCAGCTACTAATTGATCAATACCAGCCCAATCTTCATCTGTTAATTCATAACGTTTAGCATCTTTGATATCATCTATACCCATTAATTGCGTAATAATAAGATCTTTAAAGTCTTGAATCGTGATATTTTGATATTCTGGTGAAAGTGAGTCCCTTATGTTACCTACACGAGCGCGTACGGATTGAATACCTTTTGATTCAATCTTTTTGCGATTAGGGTTAAGTGATTTAACCATTGCTTCATAATCAACATCTAATAGTAATGAATAGCCACCATAAATACGTTTGTTAATAACAGTCATTGCCGCACCAGAAACTTTTTTACCATTGAGTGCTAAATCATTACGTCCACTTTGAATAACATCAGTAGCACCTAAATTATGTAATGCTTCAATCGCTGGACGGTAAAATCTTTGAAAGTCTCCATAGATAGATGTGTCTTGTTCTAAAATACAACATACATTCACTGCGCCTTCATCTACGTAAACAGCGCCACCACCAGTATCTCTACGTACGACTTTAATATTATTATCATCAACATAGTCTTGGTTTAACTCAACAGCAGTATTTTGAAAACGTCCAATCTCTATTTTAGGTTTGCAATAATAAGGTAATAGAATGTCTTCATCTAAGAAAATGTTTTGGTTTACATATACTTGCATCGCAAGATTTACGGCGCCATCAGCAATGTATTCGCCGTTTCGAATAGGTTCAATTAAATACATATTTTTAGCTCCTAAGTTGTTAATTTTTGTTGTGCATCTGTAATTAATGTCGAAATATCTTCAGTTAAATGAATTGTTTTATCTTTAATTGTATTTGGAATGCGATAAGCCTTTTTATTTAAAGTCATAAAAATAGCGTCTGGGTTTTGACGTGTCATGCGTTGGAATGGATGTTTCACAAATTGAGGTGTCGTATAGCCGATACCAATTTCTAAATACAATACTTTACCCGTTTGATGTGCTTCAAGGAAAGCATTATAACGGTCTAGTTGTGCATGGAAATCTGCATCTTCTACCATGCCAACTTCTGCTTTACGTTTATTAATTTCCATAGGGGCATCACATTTAGGACAATGAGGAATAAGTTCCCAAGGAATTTTCATATCTTCTTGTTTGGCTACCATTTCACGAATGGCATCATCATCACGATAAGTCTGTGCATGGCAGTGTTGACTACATTGCCATAAAATATATTCACCTTGAATATGAAATACTTTATTTAAATCATAATTAGCTACGAGAAAAGCATTATCGGCGTTTGTTGTAATGATGTGGTAGTCTTTATCTTTTAATATATTTTTAAGTGCTACATAAGAAGCGCCGACTGGTTGATCTAAATAATTGAGTTTGACAAAGCGACTTTCAAACGCCCAATATTCTTGCCAACTACCATATGGATATAAACTGGCTTGAAGCATATCGAAGAAGTTATATTTTTCGATAAAATCAGGAAAATTAGACGTGAAACGTTCTCCAACATATGTAAAACCATCTGATGCGGACATACCAGCACCGATACCGATAACCACTGCATCGGCTTCATCGATGGCTTGTGCTAAAATGCTTGATTGTGATGCTTCGCTTTGAGCAAGTTGGAGCGCTTTCCAATTAGTTTGATTCATAATGACTAAGCGCCTCCTTATATAATGCGTGGTCTTCATTAGTAAAGACGTTGAATACAACTTTTAACGATGACTGAGATTCTTTTAAATAATCTAAAACTGTTTCAATAGCAATATTACACGCTTCCTGTTGAGGAAAACCAAAAACACCGGTAGATATACAACAGAAAGCGATATGTTTCATGTCGTATTGGTCAGCTAATTTTAAACAATTAAGATAACTATTAGCCAGCAAATCTTTATTCATTTGAGAAACAGGCAATTTACGAACTTGAGGCCCAACTGTATGCAACACATACTGTGATGGAAGATTATAAGCAGACGTTATTTTGGCTTTGCCCATGCCTTCCTTACGACCTTGTTCTTCGATAATATCATGACATGCTAAACGAAGTTGAACACCTGCTTTAGTGTGAATGATATTGTCTATACAGTTATGATTTGCTTGCATACAGCCTAATAAACGACTGTTTGCAGCATTCACAATACCATCTACCTTAAGACGAGTAATGTCACCTTGCCATAAATAAATATTGTTTCCTAAAATAGGTGATAACTCATCGATGTTAACCGGATTTTCATTGTTTAAAGTGCTTAAATACGCGTCTTGTATCTTAAGGAATTCATCGTCAATTGGTTTAGGTGATCGTACATTTACTAATCCTCTAAATAATTCCCATTGGTCTTGTTCATTAGAAGGTATGTTTAAAGACTTATCACCATGTGCTTCTTGCCACAGATATTGAATGAGATAATGTAGTCGCTCTTGTTGTGTCTGTATCATTTATGCCTCTGGTAATGCATTGAATGCGTCTTCGTCAACATCTTCTAATTTAACTAACCAATTGTCTTCAGGTTTTTCAGAATTTAAGATAGCAGGTTCATCTTCTGCTTTAGTGTTACGCTCAACAATTGTTCCTGCAAGAGGTGATTGAACATCTAATACTGTTTTAGAAGCTTCAATACTTACAATTTCATCATTTTTCTCGACTTTATCTGGAGACATGAATTCTACATAACCAACAGTACCTACGTCATCTTGTAATTCTGGAGTCATATAGTACACGTATTGATTTCCTTCTTTTTCAACTTTGATATAATTTGCTAATTTAGCCATTTTGCATCTTCCTTTCAATATTTATAAATATGCTTGTGCTAGTAATTCGATAGTACGGCAACGATTATCAATACCTGGTAAAAGTGGAACAATTAACACTTCATCTGCATTAAAATCTTCAACCATTTTATCTAGTTTTGGTTTAACAGTATCAATTGTACCAGCTAATATCGAAGCATGTGTATCTTGTATTCGTGTTCGGTCACGGTCGGATAATTGATATGCTGCTGCTGTTTCAGGAGAAGGGAATTTGTCGAACTCTGAAAAGTTTTCCTTTCCTAATAACCAGACATCTAAAGCTTGTTGTAAGTTGTAAGCTTGTTCTTCTGTATCAGTAACGATAGTGAAAACAGTGATGATGACTCTTGGTTCCATTTGTAATGATGTTGTTTGAAAGTGATCATGGTACGTTTGAATACTTAACTTACTTGATTGAATAGCAGTTTCGTTAGGTAATAAAAATGTACCTAAGACAAAGCCCATACCTTGTTCTGCTGCCATCTTAGCTGAACGTTGACTCATAGCTAGTAACCACATATCTGAATGATGTGAAATTTGTGGTTGTGCAATAATAGATGGAAAACGTTGTTCCGCTGTTTGATCCGTTATATATTGTCTGATATCGATAATGCTTTGTTGATAATCTAGATAATCAGCTTTATCTTCATCCATAGCACGTTTGACTATAGGCGTCCCCACATTATTACCAATACCTAAGTCGACACGATTAGGATAAAAATTTTCTAACATACGAAAGTTTTCGGCCACTTTATAAGGACTATAGTGTGGAAGCATTACGCCACCAGACCCTAACTTAATATGTGATGTTTGTCCTAACAATTGCATGATTAATAGTTCTGGACTACTACATGCAAAGGCAGGCACATTGTGATGTTCTGTAATCCAAAAACGTTTGTAATTTAATTTATCAGCCAGTTTAGCTAATCGAACTGTATCATCTAAAGCTTGTTGTGCATTTTTTCCTTCATCAATCATTGCATAATCAAGAATACTTAGTTCCACCAAAGACTCATCTCCATCTTACTTCCGTTTTATATACCCATCCTTATTGTAACTGTCATTGCCCTAATTTGTTAAATTTTTGGATTAAAAAATAAAAAATAATTGTTAAAGTATATTCGTACTAAAAGCGCCATAGTTAAAATATAAAAATCATATTAATGGGTGACACAATTTCTTAAATTGATTATTGGGCATGTTAGTGATACGTTGAGTTTAATAAATGTGAACGAAAGAAGAGGATACGACATGGAAGATTACTCAGCATTGTTACAACCTATTCAATTACCTAATGGTTTACAACTTAACAATCGATTTGTTTTATCACCGATGACAACTAATTCATCAACGAAAGAAGGACATATCACCGATGAAGACTTACGATATGCTGAAAGACGTGCACATTCGGCAGCATTACAAGTGACGGGTGCTGCGTACATCGAACCTTATGGTCAACTATTTGAATATGGATTTAACATTCAGGATGATGCATGTATTCCAGGTTTGAAAAAAGTTGCTCAAGCAATGAAAAAAGAAGGCAACAAAGCAATTATACAATTAGCTCATGCAGGACGTTTTTCGAATCAAGCTATTCTTAATTACGGACAAGTATATGGTCCAAGTCCTATGACATTACATTCACCCATCAAACATGAAGTATTAGAAATGTCACAAGAAAAAATTCAAGAGGTCATTCAACAATATGCAGATGCGACTTCAAGAGCAATTCAAGCGGGCTTTGATGGTGTTGAAATTTCTATAGCACAACGATTGTTACTACAAACATTCCTTTCTACCTTTTCCAATCAACGTCATGATAAATATGGTGTAGATTCATTGGAAAACCGTACACGATTTTGTTTAGAAGTGATGTCAGCTGTGCAACAAGTGATAGATGAAGAAGCGCCTGAAGGTTTTATATTAGGTTATCGGGCTACTCCTGAAGAAACACGTGGTAGTGACTTAGGCTACACGGTAGATGAATTTAACCAACATCTAGACTGGGTAATGGAAGTTGCTGATATACAATATTTAGCTATCGCAAGTTGGGGACGTCATATATATCAAAATACGACACGTACACCTGGCGAGAACTTTGGACGACGTGTGAATCAAGTTGTCTATGAACATTTAAATGGTAGAATTCCTATGATTGCTAGTGGTGGTATTAATTCCGTTGAAACAGCTTTAGACGCGTTACAAAATGCAGATATGGTAGGTATGTCCTCACCATTTGTGACAGAGCCAGATTTTGTTAGTAAGTTAAAAGAAGGTCACCCTGAACAAATCAATTTACACGTGCAACCGGAAGAATTCGATGCATTAGCGATACCACATGCTGCATTCAAAGATATAGTGAAAATGATGGATTATGGAGAAGGATTAAAAAAACAAACTCGCGATGAACTTCGTAAATTAGAACAAAACTATGATGAATAATATATATAAGAATATTAACTTTTATTGCAACATTAATCCGTTATAACTTTATTAAGTATAACGGATTGTTTATTGTGAACTTTAAAAATGATAAAAAAGATATGTTTAATGAGAGTGAAGCATGCTATAATAACTTATGTCTTAATTGATAATAATTCTCATTTAAAATATAAGGAGTGACAAATGTGTCTATCAAGGTAAATAAATTTGATGGCAGTCTCGTATTAGCTGCGTGCTTTGCAGTGTTAACATATTGGATGTTCGCACAATCGTTTATCAATATAGGTTCTAGTGTGCAACAAACATTTGATACAACGGATGCAACTAAAAACTTATCTATCAGTCTAGTAGGCTTTGTAACTGGTATATTTATGGTTTGTGCAGGGGATGTTGCCGATAAAATAGGAAACTTAAGAATGACGAAATTAGGCCTATTATTTAGTATTATTGGTTGTTTAAGTCTGATTAGTACGCATATTACTGCGTTTTTAATTATTGGACGTGCATTTCAAGGTTTATCAGCGGCGATTTTATTACCGTCGACGATAGGGTTAGTTACAGATCATTTTAAAGGACAACAATTACGTAAAGCATATAGCTATTTAATGATTGCAACGGTAGGTGGTATAGGACTTACATCATATGTGGGTGGATGGTTATCTGGTCACTTAGGCTGGCAATCTATATTTATAGTTTCTATCGTGTTATCAATCATTGCTTTAATAATATTACGAAATAAACAAGAAGCACCTCGAGAAGAACGTAATCATCAACCATTTGATTATGTTGGTATGGTGTTGTTTGGCATATTTATCGCGGCATTGATGATTCTAATGATTCAAGGATATACATACGGCATTGGGAAATTCACAATCACACTTGTCGTTATTATTGTCATTGCATTATTAATATTTTATTTTTATGAAAAGAAAAAGACAGTACCGTTTATTGACTTTTCAATTATAAAAAATAAATCATTTTTAGGAGCAACGATTAATAACTTTGTTGTTAATACTGGTACAGGTACAACAGTTGTATTTAACGGCTATGCTCAACAACAACTTGGCTTAAACGAAGCACAAACGGGATTAGTCATCGTACCTTATACAATTATGGCGATACTGATGATTCGTTTCGGTGAGCTTGCGATTAAACGTTTCGGTGGTAAAAGTATGTTAATTGCCGGTCCACTATTCCCAACATTAGGAATCATTTTAATTAGTATGACGTTCTTTGTGCCACATTGGTATGTTGGAGTAGTAGTGGTAGCGTTTGTGATATGTGCCATTGGTAACGGCTTAGTTGCTACACCTGGTCTAACTGTTGCAGTATTTAATATGCCTGATGATAAAGTAAGTTTTGCCACTGGTTTATATAAAATGGGAGCAACGCTTGGTATGGCATTTGGTGTTGCAATTAACACCACAATCTTTACTGTTTGTTCGCAATTTTATCCAGTTGCCACTGCTGCATCGATTTCATTCTTAACAGGTGCAGTTATGATGGTATTAGGTGTTATTTCTGCGTTCATACTTATTCCAAAAAATGTAAAAGCATAATAACAAATAATATTAAATTAGGCAGTATTGATACAAATTAAAACGTATCAGTACTGCCTTTATATATGCTATATATTAATTTAAAGACGTTGTTGAAATGCCTTGTATGGGTTCATAAATAATTAAATCATGTTGATTTAAAAGATCTTCATTGAGCTGTAATTCTAAAATTTGATTAGATTGATAGTATTTGACGTACATCGTTTTAGTACTTAAATTAAATACAGTTTGATATAGCGTATAGTAAAAGTCACTGCCTATAGGACGCACAGCTCCTTTTGGAATGCTCACTGTGTCTAAAATTCTAAAAGCATCTAAGATAGGATTATCGTTTGGTGATGGTTTAAGATGACGTGTTAAATAAGCAGCACGGATAAATCTTTCAGTTGATGTATAACCACCAGGTAAGCCGTGTGTACCGCTTTCTGCTCCTAAAGGTTGTAATGTAGCTCCATTGGTTAATTGAGATTGTGGTTGATAAGGTGTGATATTAATATATTGTTTGAGATTCTCATAATGCCAATTTAAGTCTGGATGATTCGTTAATACGCCAATTGGATTATCACGAACTACCATACGTCCGTCTTCAAAAGTGATTTCTGCAGAACGTCCAGTTGCGTCGGATACATGATAATGAAGCGGTGGGACGTCATTAATATCATTAAGTGTTACGGCGACGACATTAACTTTGCTTGTATGTTGAATGAGTTCTTCAATCGTTTGATGATATCCAAGTACCCAAATTAATACATCATTTTGAGAAATATTAATATAATCGTCTAGTATTTCTGAAGCGTAGGTGCAATAATCTCTGTCGTATTGTGTAGAAATAGCAAGACCATGTTCATTCATGCCATCACCAAACATAAAGCCTTCCATGTCACTTCCTGTGCCGACAAAACCATATAAAGTAGTACCTTGATAATCAGCGCGAGACTCCCAAGTATAATGACGAGGCAGTATTGCTGGATGACCTGTTAAAGGCCAATCATAATCCATTGTTCGACCTAAAATAGTCTCATTTTGATAAGACTGAAACGTAAAACCAGTACACATTAAGCAAACCTCCACATCTTTTAATTGATAACTATTATCAATTATATTCTTGATAAACATTTAATTCAATGAACTTGCAAAATAAAAAAGGACCACATTTTTTTAAATGGGTCCAATCAATAATTATTTATGCGTGAGCGTGTTCTGGTACGTCTTTAAAGTTTTCTAAACGACGATTCCATTCTTCATCACTAATGTCATGAGTTGCTACATAACGGTTACGTTCATGTTTAGCGCAATCATATGAACAAGCGCCTAAATATTTTTCTTCGTTTTCTTCTGAAACAAGAATTTGTTTATTACATTCTGGATTTGCACAATTAATGTAACGTTCACAAGGTGTGCCATCAAAATGTTCTTTACCGACAACCGTTTTTTCAACTTGGTTAACATCTACACTAATACGTTCATCGAAAACGTACATTTTGCCATCCCAATATTGGCCTTTAGTTTCAGGATCTTTACCGTAAGTAGCGATACCGCCATGTAATTGACCTACGTTTTCAAAGCCTTCTTTAACTAACCAACCAGAGAATTTTTCGCAACGAATACCACCAGTACAATATGTCACGATGTTTTTACCATCTAATTGATCTTTGTTTTCATGAATCCAATCTGGTAAGTCTCTGAAACGTGTAATATCTGGACGTACTGCACCACGGAAGTGTCCTAAATCAAATTCATAGTCATTTCTAGCATCTAAGATGACTGTATTTTCATCTTCAAGTGCTTCTTTAAATTCTTTTGGTGAGTAATATTTACCAGTTGTTTCACGTGGATCTACATCGTCTTCTAAATCAAGTGCAACGATTTCTTTTCTAGGACGTACGTGCATTTTTTTGAAAGCATGACCTTCAGCTTCATCAACTTTGAATGTCATATCTTTAAAACGTTCGTCTGCATGCATATGTTCCATATATTTATCAGTATCTTCTTTTGTACCTGATAATGTACCGTTAATACCTTCTGTAGATACTAAAATACGACCTTTTAAGTTATTGTTTTTACAAAATTCTAAATGTTCAGCTGCAAAAGTTTCGGGGTCATCAATAGTTGTATATTTATAATATAAAAGTACTCTATAATCCATTCTTATTCTCCTCTAAATATTAATCTAATTATTTCTACATCATATATGATTATTTATCATTTGTTTCGTTAATGTCTGTGCATTTTTTTATACCATTATAATATTGTACCAAAATTAGCAAATGATTCAATATCTCAGCTTATAAATTAAAAATGATTATGTATTATTTTATATATTAAATTTTAAAATGAGTTAGCCTTTCAATGACTTTAAAAATAATTTCAGATAAAATAGGAGTGATTAATATTAAAGAAAGAAGGGGTATGGATATGGAACAAAATGGATTACCAACATTAAAATATGAAGGGAAATCAGCAAGTGTCGCACCGATTGTTTCTGAAAGTGAACTTCAAACAATTACGGCTGAACCATGGGTAGAAATTTCCGATAAAGGACTACAACTTGAAGGACTACAGTTTGATCGTGATGGTCAATTATTTTTACTAGATGTTTTTGAAGGTAATATTTTTAAAGTAAATCCCGAATCTAAAGAAGTAACACGTCCATTCCAATCAGAAAAAGACAATCCAGCAGCAATTAAAATTCATAAGGATGGTCGCTTGTTTATTTGTTATTTAGGTGATTTCAAATCAACTGGCGGAATCTTTGCTACTACTGAAAAAGGGGAACAGTTTGAAGAAATTATTGCTGAATTAACTACTGAATATTGTATTGATGATATGGTGTTTGATAGTAAAGGTGGATTTTATTTTACAGATTTTAGAGGGTATTCAACTAATCCTCAAGGCGGTGTATATTACGTATCACCAGATTTTCAACATGTAACACCTGTGATACAAAATATTAGTGTTGCTAATGGTATTGCTTTAAGTACTGACGAGCGCACTCTTTGGGTAACTGAAACAACTACTAATCGTCTACATCGAATAGACTTAGAAGAAGATGGAGTGACGATTGCACCATTTGGCGCGACGATTCCATATTATTTCACAGGTCATGAAGGACCAGACTCATGTTGTATAGATAGTGATGATAATTTATATGTAGCAATGTATGGGCAAGGTAGAGTATTAGTATTTAATAAAAAAGGCTATCCGATTGGACAAATATTAATGCCAGGTCGAGATGAAGGTCATATGTTACGTTCTACACACCCTCAATTTATCCCTGGTACAAATCAATTAATCATATGTGCGAATGATATAGAAATGGGTGGCGGTTCTATGTTGTATACAGTTAATGGATTCGCAAAAGGCCATGACAGTTATCAATTTCAATAAGAAAATAGATTAAGTTAACGGGTGAAAAATATGTATGAAGACTATGAAAAATTAGATTTTGTTGATTTAATAAGTGAGCGCCATAGCCATTTAAGAGGGATAGTTGAAGACTTAACGAATCAAGAAATAACTGATAGCAAATTATCAAGTTCTGAGTGGTACGTTATTTTTAGAATTTATAAAAAGCAATTAAGTTTTGTAGAATTAAATCAATCAGTGAATTTATCACGTCAAGCCATTCATAAAGTTGTAAATAAATTACAAGATAAAGAAATAGCTGTTATAAAAGATGTAGAAGGTAATAAAAAAGAGAAAAGTGTACAGCTCACAAAATATGGAGAAAAATGTTATGAACAGTATTTAAAAATTAATCAACAATTAGAATCGCATATTGAAAAACAACTTGGTACTGAAAATATGAAAACCTTAAAGAAACTTTTAAGTGAAGATTGGAACTTAAAGGAGTTTAAAAATAACTGAATATATCTTTTGTTAATTAAACTGTTGAATTTACACAGATTGTAGTTCAACAGTTATTTTATGCCTTATTTTTGTCAACTAAGTTGACAAAATTGAAACGCATTTGCTAAAGTTAGTGCTAATGCTTTAAAAAAAGAATGTTATAAGGGAAGAGGTATAGAATGACGACTCAAGTAAAAGTAAAAAGTCCCAAAATGTTTGCTTTTGTATTAATGATAGGTGGATTTATGGGAATGTTTAGTGAAACAGCATTAAACATGGCATTAACAAATGTAATGAGCGATTACCATGTTAGTGCTGTTTTAGCCCAATGGTTGACTACAGGATATTTATTAACGATGGCATGTATGGTACCCGTATCTGTCTATTTAACTAAATGGTTTAGCACAAAAAAATTGATAATATCAGGTATCATATTATCTCTTATAGGGGTTGTAATTGCTGCAATAGCACCTGCATTTTCCTTTTTACTATTAGGTCGTATTGTCCAAGCGTTAGGTACTGGAATTATTCTGCCGTTAATGGTTACAGTGTTAATGCTTATATTCCCCATTGAAAAAAGAGGGGTAGTTATGGGGATTATGGGACTTGTAATGACTGCAGGACCAGCTTTAGGACCAACTATTGCTGGTATCATCATTTCATCTCTTAGTTGGCACTATATTTTTTGGATTAGTGCAGTATTATATGTCGTTATTTTAATTATAGCTATCAATAAAGTAGAGAATGTTTCAGAAATTACGAAACCGAAAATTGATATATTATCTATTATTTTATCGATAATTGGATTTTCTGGAATAATTTTTGGATTAAATATGATGGCAGAACAACCATTCATGAATATAGTTGTTTGGGGACCGTTGTTGATTGGTATTCTTGCATTAATAGTCTTTGTTAGACGTCAATTTACACTTAAATCTCCAATGTTAAATTTAAGAGTATTTAAATATGGCATGTTTAATTTAGGGGCTCTTATGGTTTTTCTTGTTATATTATGTATTCTAGGATCAGGTATTATTCTACCGATATATATCAAGGGATCGTTAATGTTTAGCGCTATTATGGCAGGCCTTATCTTATTACCAGGCAATATTATGAATTTAATTTTGTCCCCTATAATAGGTCAATTATTTGATAAATTTGGGGCGAAAATATTTGGTATATTTGGTTTTGTTATTTTATTTATTTCTATGTTAATCTTCGCTTTTACCATATCAGCGCATACACCAGTTTGGGTGATTATCTGTAATTTCATGTTAATGTTTATAGGAATAACAATGATTATGATGCCTGCTCAAACAAATGCACTAAATCAGTTACCAAAAGAATTATACCCGGATGGTTCTGCAACGATTACTACATTAATACAAGTGGCTGGTTCAGCTGGTACCACAATTGCTATTACAATATATACTATTGCAATGAAACATTTTTCAGAAACTCATGAAAAAATATCAGAAACAATATTAATAGCACATGGAGCAGAAAAAGCATTCTGGTATTTAGTAGTCTTAGCATTCATTGGTTTAATTTGTTCATTATTTGTTAAAAAGCCAAAGGTAGATAATTAAGAAAAATAAGTATTAAGGTTTGTATACTAATTTAAGTGTGCAAACCTTTTTAGTTATAAAATAAAAAAACGTCTAGGTTTATACCCAGACGTTTTAAAAAAATATATTTAAATTAGTCTTGTACGCTGAATTCTGCTGAAGCTTCGAATTTAACGTCTTTACCTAACATTACGCCACCAGTTTCTAATGCTTGGTTGAAGTTGATCCCGTATTGTTCTCTGTTAATTTTACCAGTTACGATGAAACCAGTAACTTGTTCGCCGTTCATAGGGTTTTTACTTACGCCATTGAATTCAACGTTAAATTTTTCTTCATGAGTTTCACCTTTAATAGTTAAGTCACCAACAACACTGTTTTCGCTGATTTCTTTAGTTACGAAAGTGATTTTGTCGAATTCGTCAGTACCGAAGAAATCTCCTGATTTTAAGTGATTGTCGCGATCTTCATTAGCAGTATTGATTGATTTTGGATCGATTGTTACTGTTGCTTTTAAAGAACTTAAGTCGTTAATGTCGCCTTCAACATTTACGTCAAATTGATCAAATGTTCCTTTAACTTTTGATACCATTAAGTGTTTGATTTGGAATTCTAAAGAACTGTGTACGCTATCGAATGTAAATTGAGTCATAATTAACTCCTCCGTTTTCTTTTTAATATATCATTTGTACTTGATATAAATAATATACTACACTATTTTTAGAAAAGCAAACTTTTTAATGCTTAAATATCTAAAAGTTTTAGGTTTTTTCTACTTTAAAAGTATATTTATTAACAAAAAGTGTCAAATGATAAGAATAAAAAAGTAGAAAAATTAAAATACGGGAAAAATAAAAGTAAAGAGGTGTTTAAATATGACAATTTCAAGAGGTATTAATCATATTGGACTTACTGTTCCTGATATTGAAGAAGCAACACAGTTTTTTAAAGAAGGTTTAGATGGAAAAATTGCTTATGATAGCCAAACAAAATACGACAATCCTAGAGAAGGAGAATTTGTTGAACGTGTCTTAGGACTACAACAAGGTGCCAAAATTATTAAAAAACGAATGATGGTATTTGGAAATGGACCTAATATTGAACTATTTGAGTTTAAAGATGCGACACAACGTCAAGCAGAGACATTGCAAGATATTGGCTATACGCACATATCTTTTTATGTAGATGACTTTGAGCATGCTGTAGAACAAGTTAAATCTGCTGGTGGCGAGCCAATTTCAGAACCACATTTAAATACACGTTATGAAGATACGAACGATAATCAAACAGTTTATATCAAAACACCATGGGGCAGTTTAATTGAATTACAAACGATTCCTAACGGATATTATTATCCTCCTGATAGTGAATCAGAAGTTTACATTCCGAACGAAATTAAGTGATGAGTTATGATTGTTCGAAAAAGGGGTATTAATAATATAAAGGGGTCGATGACCATGAATTTTATAAAATATATACAATCAGCAGATGGTACAAATTTGTACGGTAAAATTAACACGGTTAATAACTCAAAAGCTAATGTCATTATAGTACATGGTTTAGCAGAGTATCTTGATAGATATGATGAGTTGGCGGCTTTTTTGAACGATAATCAATTTAATGTTATTCGTTATGATCAACGAGGGCATGGTCGTTCAGAAGGAAAACCTGTATATTATAATAATGAAAATGAAATTATTGAAGATTTGGATGCAACCGTACAATGTGTGATGGAAAATTGTCCAGGTAACATTTATTTGATTGGTCATAGTATGGGTGGTTATGCAGTTACTCTATATGGAACGAAGCATCCTGGGCTTGTTGATGGTATTATTACTTCTGGAGCGTTAACGAGGAATCATTTAAATTTGTTTGGAGACCTTGATAGTAATCACCCTTATGATATGTATATACCTAATGAATTAGGAGAAGGCTTATGTTCTGATGAAGAAGTAGTTCAAATATATGAGACGGATGATTTAATTGCTGAAGATATATCAATGGGTTTAATTTATACGTTATTAGATGGTGTTAAGATATTGAAAGAAAATGCAGCATATTTTACTGAACCGATATTGATCTTGCATGGCAAAGATGATGGATTAGTAAGTTATCAAGATTCACTAGAATTGTATAATGAAATTGGTTCTAAACATAAATCAATACACATTTATGACGGCCTTCAACATGAAATATTTAATGAGTCATCATATAATAAAAATATTTTCCGGGAAATTGTTGAGTGGTTAACACGTGAAATTAATAAATAGAGTTAAAGGGATAATACATCAATGGCGATGTATTATCCCTTTTCATAAAATATAGTTAATGTAATAAAACTTGAGTTACTAACATGCCACCACCGAATACAAGTAC
>NZ_KV791860.1:0-1528 GCF_001808005.1 Staphylococcus sp. HMSC13A10
AACCAAAGTACAACTTTTGGGGTTCAGTACAATGTGCATAGGCTCTTTTGTATATTTATTATTGTGGTTTTAAAATGACTTTAATATTGTTATCTTTTTTCTGATCGAAAATATCATACGCTTGTTTTGCATCTTCTAAAGGCATTGTATGCGTTATAATTTCTGTTGGATCAAAAATTTCGTTTTTAATCATTTCATATAATTTTGGCATTTGATGAATAACTGGTGCTTGACCACTTTTCACTTGAACATTTCTATTAAAAATTAAATCTATTGGATAATTATCTGATGGTGTTCCATAAATACCAGTTAATTGAATGGTACCAAATTTTCTTACTGATTCAGCTGCTGTGATAATTGGACTAATATTACCTCGTTGAGCTGAATTTGAATTTAATTCTAAATCATCTTGAGCTACTTGTCCATCCATTCCTACACAATCTATAACAACATCTGCACCGCCACGTGTCGTTTCATGAAGTAGTTTTCCAATATTATCTTCTTTAGAAAAATTATACACTTCAGCACTGTTATATTTTCTTGCATGGTTTAATCTATGTTCTACATTGTCAATGGCAATAACTCGTTCGGCACCTTTTAACTTAGCAAATTTTTGTGCCATTAAACCGATTGGGCCACAACCGAGAACAATAACAGTATCCCCAGATTTTACGCCTGCATGTTCAACACTCCAATAAGCTGTCGGGACAACATCAGATAAAAACAATACTTGTTCGTCTTTCAAATCATTATCCGGAACTTTGAATGAAGAGAAGTCAGCAAAGGGTACTCTTAAATATTCAGCTTGACCACCCCTGTGGTTTCCATGCATAGCACTACCAAATCCGAACAGACCACCGTTATCCATTTTCCAACTTGCTGGTGATGGATTAGAATTATCACATTGAGATTCCATGTCGTTATTACAATAGAAACAATCGCCGCAACCTATGTTAAAAGGTATAACAACTCTATCACCTTTTTTTTAAGTTTTAACATCTTTTCCTACTTCTTCTACAATGCCCATCGGCTCATGTCCAATAACAAAACCAGGATCCATAAATAAATCACCTTGATGATATAGGTGTAAATCAGAACCACATATACCTGAAGCTGTTATTTTAATAATTGCATCTGTTGATTCTTCTATTGTTGGATCACTTACTTCACGAACTTCCATATTTTTATGACCTTGATACGTCACTGCTTTCATTTAAATCACACTCCTTTAACGAATTTACCCTCGGTATTAAAATATAAACGGAAAAAGTAAATTTAGTAATTATTATTTTGTGAGAAAATTTTGTGTTAAATATCAACATACATAATGTACATATAAAGTATGTGAATTTATTGGGTATAATGGACTTTTTAAAAAGATAGCATATATAACAAATGGCTGAAAGTTTAAATATTAAGTGTGCCGAATTTCGTTAAGAAGAAGGCATAGGGCAGTCGATTGGTCACACCCAAATTGGATAAAGTAACGCGAAAAGCGGTAGCGAAAGATTTGAGTATGTTGGGCGCA
>NZ_KV791861.1:0-87107 GCF_001808005.1 Staphylococcus sp. HMSC13A10
TGGAGCGGGTGATGGGAATCGAACCCACAACATCAGCTTGGAAGGCTGAGGTTTTGCCATTAAACTACACCCGCATGTAATTAAGTTATTTGGTGCGGCCGAGAGGACTTGAACCTCCACGGGATTTCTCCCACTAGGCCCTCAACCTAGCGCGTCTGCCATTCCGCCACGACCGCTGGCAAAACGCTTTAAAATATCGAACTACTTTTTAATAGCATAATATATTGTAAAACATTTGAAATGTTATGTCAACAAGTTTTTAATATTAAATTAATAATCTTAATTAACTTATAAAGTGATGTGTTTTGTTAACGCAACGTTATTTATAATAAATCATTGTAAAGACTATGTCAATAATAAAAATTATTAAAATTTCAAAAAGAGTACTATAGCAATATATTAACCATAGTACTCCTTGTTATATTTGATACTATTAATTTGCATTTAGATATTTGTAACTCATTTAGAAATGTGATCAGATAGTTTTAATTTTCCTCCACATTTTCCACATCTCATTTTATTTACATCTACTTTCCTAATTCTTAAATATTTTGTAAAACAATTTTTACATGAATATATATAATTAGCTCTTTCTTTATAAAATTTTGTAGGTGTACAAAATCTTGGTGCCCCTACTTTACTACTCAAAACTTTAAAGTCACTATCTCTATGTTTATAACCTTTTCCAGTTAAATGTAAATGATAATGGCATAATTCATGTTTTATTATATCAATAATTGCTTTCTTTCCATATTTTTCATATTGCTTAGGATTAACTTCAATGTTATGAGATTTTAACATATATCTGCCGCCAGTAGTTCTTAGTCGACTATTAAAGTATGCATCATGTTGAAAAGGAATTTTAAAATATTCAATGGATATTTCACACACTAAGTTTTTTAGTTCTTGATTATTCATTTGGGTTAATCATTGTCAATGCAACTTTATCCTTTTGTTTATCAATGCTCAATATCCAAACTTCAACTATATCCCCAACACTAACTATATCCATAGGATTTTTTACAAACCTTTTAGATAGTTTTGAAACGTGAACGAGTCCATCCTGTTTTACTCCAATATCTACAAATGCTCCAAAATCCACAACATTCCTAACGGTACCACTAAGTTTCATACCTTCTTTTAAGTCTTCAATAGATAGTACATCGGATTTTAATATTGGTGTTTCAAATTCATCACGTGGATCTCTATTAGGTGCTTTTAGAGAATTTATAATATCTTCGAGTGTTGGCTCACCTATATTAAGTTCTTCAGCCAATTCTTTTATATTAACCGAATCTAGTTTATTTTTTAATGTATCGTTACCTAAATCCTTAACTTTTAGATTTAATTGTTTAAGTAACTCATATGTTGCATTGTAGCTTTCAGGGTGAATAGATGTATTATCTAACGGTTCTGTACCATCAACTATTCTCAAAAATCCAATACTTTGTTCTAAAGTTTTTGCGCCTAGTCTTTTTACTTTTGCAATCTCTTTATGGTGCTTGATAGCTCCATTTTCTTCTCTATATTCAATAATATTTTGTGCTATTTGTGAAGTCAGACCAGATACATATTGTAATAATGAACGAGATGCTGTATTTACATCCACTCCTACTTGGTTAACCGCTGTTTCTACTACAAATGTTAATGCTTTTTCTAGTTCTTTTTGGTTAACATCGTGTTGATACTGACCTACACCAATTGATTTAGGGTCAATTTTAACAAGTTCACTTAACGGATCTTGAACCCTTCTTCCGATTGATACTGCACTTCTTTCTTCAACTTGGAAATCAGGAAATTCAGCTCTTGCAATTTCAGAAGCAGAATAAACTGATGCACCCGCTTCATTTACTATTATGAATTGAACATTCAATTTATATTTTTGTATAACATTAGCTATAAATTGTTCTGTTTCTCTACTAGCTGTACCATTTCCAATTGCAATAAGTTGAACACTATAATCATTAATCATCTTAACGATTACTTTTTCAGCATTATCTAATTTATTTACAGGTGGGTGTGGGTATATCACATTTTTAGCTACAAAAGTACCATAAGGGTTAATCACCGCTAATTTACAACCAGTTCTAAACGCTGGATCCACACCTAATATTTGTTTACCTTTCATAGGTGGTTGTAAAAGTAAATTTCTTAAATTTTCACTAAACACATCAATGGCATGATTTTCAGCCTTTTCAGTTAAATCGCCTCTTATTTCTCTTTCTATCGAAGGCATAATTAACCTTTTTAAGCTATCTTTGATTGCATCTTTAACAATATATGTAGCTTCAGTTTCTTTTTTAATTTCTTGTTTTTCGATATCTTTTTCTACTTGCGTAGTATCAAATTCAATTTTTACAGTTAATACTTTTTCTTTCTCGCCTCTATTAACTGCTAATACCCTATGATTAGCCATTTTTTTAATAGGTTCAGCATAATCATAGTACATAGCGAAAATTTCTTTTTCATCTTCAGCTTTTTTCTTCTTAGTAGTAACTATTTGACCTTGGTGATAAACATTTTTCAAGATTCTTGAACGATATTTGGGGTTGTCAGAAATTTGTTCAGCAATAATATCTTGTGCCCCTTGAATTGCCTCGTCAATACTTTCAACTTCTTCATTAATGTAAATTTTAGCTTTAGCTTCAACCGCTTCGTCAAGTTGAGGTTGTAAAAGCCAAGTAGCAAAAGGTTCCAATCCTTTACTTTTAGCTTCAGTAGCACGTGTTTTTTTCTTTTGTTTATATGGTCTATATAAATCTTCTACACGTTGCAATTTTGTTTGTTTTAGAATATCATTTTTCAGTTCATCAGATAGCATGCCTTGTTGTTCGATACTATGAATGACTTCTTCTTTTCTCTTTTGTAAGTTAACCATGTATTGATATTCATCTGAAATTTGTTTGATTTCAACTTCATCCAAGCCACCTGTTTGTTCTTTACGGTATCTTGCTATGAAAGGAACAGTATTTTTATCCTCTAATAATTTTAGTACTGATGTAATTTGTTTTTCAGAAAAATTGTACTTTTCGATGATTGATTTAATTAAATGATTGTCCATTGTTCTACCACACTTTTTCTTTAATTTATTTTTTTATTTTAACATAATCCGTTAATTTCATATTGCTTAGATAGGTTTCATTAATAAAATTCTTTTTAAAACCTTGTTTAAATTAAAATGAGATTACTACTTCTTCATAAATATAGTACTCATTTAGTATCTACATTTTACTGAAAAAATAATAACCTCATTTTTGTTATAATATTTTAAATTTAATTATTTACTGATTAGCTGCTTCTTGCAACTTTTTGATTGCAGTACGTTGTAATCGTGATACATGCATTTGGCTCAGACCTATACGTTCACCAGTTTCTTTTTGACTAAGACCTTCGATAAACGTACATTGTATGATTTCTTTTTCTCTATATGATAATATTGGTAGAATTCTTTCTAGAATCATTCGTTTTTCAGTAAGGTCATAATTATCATCTTGTTGACCCATAATATCCAACAATGTAACTGTTGAACCATCTTTATCTGCTTCGATTGAATGATCTACACTTAGCGCATTATAACTTTGGCCCATTTCCATAGCTTCAAGAACTTCTTCATCAGTAACTTCTAAACGTTCAGCAATCTCACTAATTGATGGTGAGCGTTCTAATTCATTTGTAAGTTCATCACTAACCTTCTTTATACGAGGACCAATTTCTTTTATACGTCTTGGAACATGAACACTCCATGTTTTGTCTCTCAAATATCTTTTAATTTCACCAATAACTGTTGGCACTAGGAATGCTTCAAATTTTCGATCAAATGACAAATCAAATCTATTTATAGCACCTATTAAACCAACCATTCCCACTTGAACTAAATCTTCATGATGTGATTGACCTTTAGAGTATTTATAAGCTAATGATTCAATTAGTTTTCGGTAATGACGAACTAATTTATCTTGAGCGCCACTACTTTGGTCTTCTTGGTGTTCTTTAATCCATTGGTTAATCTGTTCAGGTGATACATCATTAACTGATTTCGACTCTTTCGTCATTATTTCGCACCTGCTCTTTTTTAATATACTTAGTCATACTTATCGTAACACCAGATTCTTTGTAAACAGTAACCTCATCCATAAGGGATTCAATTAAGAATAAACCTAATCCGCCTTCACGTAAGAAATCTACATTTTCGTTATTATCGTATGGTCCTAAGTTAGACTTAGTAGTTTCATAATCAAAACTTTCACCTTGATCTGAAATAACAATTTTAATTTTATCGTCAAATACTTCAAAGCACAAATTAATCATGCCTGTTTCAGGATTATGTTTATAAGCATGTTTTACTGCATTAGTTACAGCTTCACTAACCGCAATTTTTGAATCTTCTATATCATCATATGATGCACCTGCTCTGGTAAACACACCAGACAGTGTTAATCTAATTAAACTTACATATTCGGCAGAAGCTGGTAACCGCATTTCAATATAATCTTGTTTAGATTGCATGTTACTCTACCTCCGTTCCTTCATTAACATGCATTAAATCTTTTAATCCAGTAATATCAAAGAGTCTTCCAATACGGTCAGACACTCCTAAGATATAAAGCTCTTTATCGTTTTGATTTAATGCTTTTAGCGTTCCTACAAATAGACCTAAACCTGTTGAGTCCATATAGCTTACATTTGCTAAATTTACATGGATGTCATGTGTACCTTCTTGTCTCATTGGCACAAGTACCTCTTCTAGTTCAGGTACTGTATAAACATCAAGTTCTCCGCCAACTTTAACTTCATAATATGTATCATGTGTGACAGTTTCAATATTAAGATTCATTTAATTACACTCCTAATTGTATTTCGATTCTTCTAGTTTACTATTCAAGAATAATTATACCCATTGTCATAATTCCTTAATCATAAATTAAAGTTTAATTCACTCGTTTTATAATCAATATGGTCATATCATCTTTTTTATGAGGATTTTGTACTTTTAAAATAGCTTCATAAATAATTTGAACTATGTCCTGTGGGTGCATATGCTTATATTTTTTAATAAGATTCAATAATGTCTCTTTTTTTATAAATTCGCCTTCTTTATTTCTAGCTTCAGTTACGCCATCCGTAAGAATTATTACTAAATCATCAATATAAATAGGAATTTCTTGTTGGCTATACCGTGTTTGTTGACTAATACCTAACACGCGTCCTCTTACTTCTATTTCTTGAAATTCTTCAGTTTCAGCACGATAAACGTATCCAGGTTCATGTCCAGCTGAACTACAATATAATAAATGGTTCATTTCTTCATATAAACCATAGAACATTGTAACGAACATATTTTGATTTACGTTTTTTTCAACAACACGGTTAAGTCGCTTTAAACCTTCACTTGGTAATTGTGAATGTCCATAAGAATCCATACCAAATTTAATCATACTCATAGCTAATGCAGCTGGAATTCCCTTCCCAATGACATCTGCAACGGCAAAACTCATAGTTCCATCATTATGATCAATTAAGTTAAAATAATCTCCACTTACTTTTTGAGCAGCAACTGAAATAACGCCAATTTGTATACTATCAAACTGAGGAATATCTGTTTTTAACATAGTTTGTTGTAGTCTAGAAGCTAAATCAATTTCTTTATCGTGGTATTGTAGTTTATTGACTAATTTTTGATAGTCTCTATAACTATATCCAAATCCTTTAACAACTTCCTGTAAAACATCTAATGTGTTAAGTGCCTCATGTTCAGCTATGTCTAATGAAGAAATATAATTTTTATGTATTTCAACAATATCTTCTGGCAAAATATCTTTTTTTATAACTTCATTAGTGAATTCTTCACACTTCTTTATTAATTGTGTTTTGTTATTCGTGCTTAAGCTTTCATCTATCAATTTTTTATAATCTTTTTTAAATTCTTCCACGATTTTTGCCTCCTAACTACAACATTAATACTTGTTTCCCAATCGCTACATTTATGTTTTTTAATAGCATTACACAGTTTTGTTAACTATCTAAAAAAGACTTTAGGAGTGGAATACCTAAAGCCATATAACTAAACTTAAGACATCCTTTTATAATAAATAGTCCTTCGAAATAACTATCATTGCTCTTAATATGTTAAAAATGCATGGTTTAACAATTAAAATAAATTAATTAGTTAAACATTCATGCAGTTATAATTATTATAAAGTTATTGTCTTTTATTTCATTATTTTATTTGTATTTGTTAAATACATACAATAATTTAAGTCTTTGGATGATTAAAATTATGTAAACCTAGACTGATGTCTAGGGCGTAATCTACTTCTTTCATTTTGTTTTCTGACAAATATGTGAGCTTTTCTTTCAAACGATTTTTATCTAACGTTCGAATTTGTTCAAGTAAGATTACAGAATCTTTATCAAGTTTATACTTCTTCTTTTCTATTTCTACATGTGTGGGTATCTTAGCTTTGTTAATCCTTCCAGTAATTGCTGCAACAATTACTGTTGGACTATATTTATTACCTGTGTCATTTTGAATAATAACGACGGGTCTTACTCCCCCTTGTTCGGACCCTTGAACAGGTGATAAATCTGCTAGATAAACATCTCCTCTTCTAATCATTCATTCTTAGCGTTAGAAGTTAAATATGTTTCATTGCAATCGCACGCTTCACATTCAATTGGAAAAGCTTCGGTTGCTAGGGAGAGATTTAAATCAGCCATTTGTGCATAACCTTCTTTTAAAGATTGCTCTAAACTGTAACTTCTATTTTGATTAAAAGATAACATACAAAGAACCTCCATTGGTTTCAAAAGTAGCGTTTTTTAAGGTTTATTGATTTATCTTAATAATAACAAATTTTGAAAACAGTGACTATACTTATTTTAATAATTCATTAGTTATCTCAGTATTATCATTTTCATAATAAATACGTGGCAATCTTCTTGATAAATTACATAAGACTTCATAATTAATCGTATCTTGTTTCTTAGCTAATGCTTCAACAGATTGATTCGTATCTGAATGATTATCTAATAATATAACTTTATCACCAACTTTAACTGTGTCTGGGACTTTTACAATTGTTTGATCCATACAGACTCTACCAATCACTTCACATTGATTCCCATTAACGTTGACGAAAGCTCCTTGCATTGAACGTAAATAACCATCTGCATATCCTATAGGTAAAATAGCAATTCTTGTTGGCTCGGTTGCAGTAAATGTGCTGCCGTAACTAACAGATTCACCTTCATTTAATATTTTTGTTTGAACAATTTCACTGACTAATTGTGTACTTGGCTTTAGATGAACTTTAACATTTTGACTTACATATTCGGATGGATAGTATCCATAAAGTGATATACCTAGACGAATGGCGTTACAAAATTGTCCATCCATTAATAATGAACCAGCAGAATTTTGAGCATGAATATATGGTGGTTTGTCGACCTGATTAACTATATTTTGAAACAGTTGGTATTGGTTAGCCATAGAATCACCAGGTTCATCAGCACTAGCAAAATGTGTATAAACGCCTTCGAACACTAAATCTTCATATTTACTAATAATATCTACGACTTCTTGATACTCTTCTACATCTTTCATTCCTAATCTGCCCATACCAGTATCAAGTTTTAAATGCAGCCATAACGCTTTGTCATTTTCATCAGAAATATTCTTAATTGATTCTTTTAACCATGCTTTCGTTGGAACAGTCAATGCAACACGATGTTGTATAGCTTTATTAATATCTGTAGGTGGAATAACCCCTAATATTAAGATTTTAGCTTTAATACCATGCATACGTAGTTCGATTGCTTCATCTAAGGTTGCTACTGCAAAGAAAGAAGCACCATGCTCCATTAAATGTTGAGCGATTTTAACACTTCCTAAACCATATCCATTAGCTTTAATTACTGAGATAACAGTTTTATTAGCATGCAATTTATCAAAAGTCTGATAATTGGATAAGATTGCATTCAAGTCTATATTTAAATATGTCGATCTATAAAATTTTTCTGACATAATCTTATTTCCTCCTTTAAAGCCTAACAACTCATTTCAAAACTTCACCTATTTGAATTGTTTATTATCATCTAATTGTTCTAATAACACTTGGCTCATTGCATAATTATCAGTGTGAGTAATACTGACATGAACTCGAAAACCCTTGTAATCAATACACGGTTTACCTAAGTTATTGTTATAACAATTGATATCATTAAAAGCTATTGTTTTCCCTAAACCAGTTCCTAGCGCTTTACTAAACGCTTCTTTAGTTGAAAATCTTCCAGCTAAATATTCTATTTTACGTTTTTCCTGTGTGAATTGATTAAACGTCATTAATTCATCTTCTGAAAGAATTCTTTCCACAAATTTCATCTTTTGTTTATTATATACTTTTCTAATTCTTTCTATCTCTATTAAATCTACACCTATTCCATATATCATTTTTCCGCCTCATTATTTTAGATGCTACATTACTTTTTTATTTTACATCATATTGATTATTATTTTGATTATTTCGTCTTTCTTTAATTAATCGTTTTATTTGCTGAGCATTCTTAATATTTATTAAAGACATTTCAGAATTGCCACCAGCTGTTGATAAAGTAATTGTTGCAAGGTTATATTTCCTCATTATTAAACCTTCATTAACATCAATATTCTGAATTCTAAAGAAAGGAATGATATTCGTATTTATGAAAAATATACCTGTTCTAACATGGATTTCATTTTCATCAATTTTATATCTAAAGTTTTTATATCTAAATATAGGAATGATTATCAATGCTAAAACACAGCATATAATAAACAATACAATTTCTCCAATTATTAGTGACCAAGAGTCTGATATATGAAAGAATTTCCAGTTTAAAACTAAAGTAATAATGAGAATAACAAAGAGTATACTTAACCATATTAGATTAGCCATTATCATCACTTTTTTAGCTTTATCATCCATATAATTATAATTCGACATGTTGGTCACCTCCTACATACCAAGATTTTAGATATTTAATTGTTTTTTCATCCTTAAATTTTAACCCTATTGATTGATGACTGGCTCCTTTTGCAATTAAAAATGCAAAATTGCCAAGTTGATTTCTAATTAAAAGTGGATGTGCATCAATTTCCATACCTATGATTTTGTCATATTTTACATAATATCTTTTGATACTGAATAAATTTGATTTTTGAATTGTTAATTCATCATTTTTAAGCTTTAAGCCTGATAATTTAATATAAATTAAAGCTTGTATAATTAAAGCTATAATGATAATACCTATAAAGAAAAATGACCATGCAGACCAAAAGTAACTGCCTATTATCCCAATGATAACTAATATGATAGATGGAATTAAGAAATGTCTATGAAATCCTTTCCATGGCATACCTAAATTTGCAGTTTTAAACGCCATTTCAGGTATTAAATCATGAATAATCTCATAAGCCATTTTGCGCTTTATAAAAGGAATGATCATTATTTCACCATCACTACTAGTGTCGTCTTCAAGTTTTTCATCAATATCACTAGTTATTAATACGTGTATAGCTGTAAAACCGAATAATTTTCTAATATAAGATTGACGTTCAATAACAGCTTGTATGCGATTTGTAGGTACAGTTATATTCTTTTTTGTTAATAATCCATATTGAATTTTTAATTGATGTCCTTCTTGTGTCATGGTGTAACCATAATATCTAATTAAATTGATTAATGCCCCCACTATGTAACTTAATATCAAAATCAATCCTACTACTATGCTTATTACAATCGCTATAGCATTAGCAAAACTGAATAATTCATTTGTAATTCTATTCCATGGAATAAGATTAGAAAAACTACCTACAATTGGTGAAATAGTCGCTAATGCAACTCCTATAGCTCCGCTTGATAAAGACATTAATATTAAATTTTTAAATGATAATTTAAACACGCGTTTTCGTTGACCTGGCATATCATTTTCAAAATTCCCTTGAATGTTATCGACGCTTGAATCCACATTTAAATAAGAAACAAGATTAACATCCTTTTCATCATTATTACTTAATTGATTTTGTATGTCTTTAATTGTGTTTTCTATTTCAATACTTTGTGTTTTTGAGATGGTTGAAAGTTCTAAACCATCACTAGGTGTTTTTATCTGTAACTGCACACCACCAACAATCTGATTAATTATATCTTGAGAAGTGTCTACAGATTGAATACGACTTATATCTAATTCTTTACGTTCTTTATTAAATATTCCTGTAGTCAATATGAAATGATTGTTCTCTATCCAATACCGAGTATTATATACTTTTAAAATTTGACCAATAAACGATATTAAGAAAAAGATAGTTAATAATGCGGGAACAATATATTCACGTAAATTAGTAAAATCAAAATCTTTAAAATTAAAAACTAAAAAGATAATGATAACTATAAAATTTTGTTTGAAAGCTTCTATCAATCCGGAAACATATGATATCGGATGCAATTTTTGCGGACTATACATCATATTCTGCTCCTCTCAATTGACTAAATATCTGTTCTTGTATAAATTCTGCTTCTTCTTCGGATACAAATGGAAGTTCAAAACTATGACCAGCAGAAACAAATGTTATTTCATTAATTTTAAACTTTCTCGCTAAAGGATTAGTATTTATTTGTAAAAATTGTAGTCTTTCAATTTTAGAAATATCTTGATGTTTAAAGAAAAAAGTTGACTTAACTTCTATGACATTATTTTGAATTCTATAAAATAAATAATTGTATTTAAGTAAAGGACTTGAAATCAATCTAATTAAACTTACGATCCATAACACTATGTATATGTATATAATAAAGTGCCACCAATTAAATTGATACCAAAGATAAAAAAGAATAGCATAGATAATTATTTCAATAATAAAACTGAGTCCCGCTGTTAAGAAGTAGTATGTTAAAGCATTTTTTGGACTTTTATGAAATGTACTATTCATTAATTTAGCTCCTTTATAATTTTTAACCACATTATAGCATAGTCAATTTTTCTTCTAAATGTCGCTTCATTTTTATTAACGTTCATCACTTAAAAATTACTTTTATTTTCTATTCGCCAAGACAAAAGTAAGAAGCACACAATTAATTTAAATTAATTGTGTGCTTCTTTAGAAAACAAATTATATATTGAGTATTGATAAATTTTTATTTTTGATGGTCAGCGAATGTGCGACCTTTCATTGTTTTGTTTGAGTTTTGAGATGATTTATCTTTACGATCAAACTTTTTATTATTATTTTTCTTTGAAGAGAAACCTTTTGATGAACGTCTATTTTTATTATCGAATTTACCGCCACCACGTTTATTATTGCCTCTTCTAGAATTATTATTTCCTTTAGAGTTACGTCCTTTACGTGATAATGGTTTTTCGAATGTTAATTGAACTTCTACTTCATCGTTTGCTTCAACTAATTCTTGTAATAATGATGCAACTAGTTCAACATCGTTATACTCTTCAAGTAATTCACTTGAAATTCGTTGTAAACGTGGTTCGTTTTCTTTAGACATCCAGTTTTGAACTTTTTCTTTGATGTCATCTTCACGTGCTTTTAAGACTTCTTTACGATGGGGTGGTCTTAAAGCATTCATTCTTCTATTGTTAGCATCTTCGATTTGACGAATATAATCCATTTCAATTGGATTCACAAAAGTAACAGCGATACCTTCTTTTCCGGCACGACCTGTACGACCGATTCTATGAGTATAGCTTTCAGTATCTTGTGGAATATCGAAGTTATAAACGTGACTTACGCCTGAAATATCTAATCCTCTCGCTGCTACGTCTGTTGCAACTAAGATGTCGATTTGATCATTTTTGAATTTTTTCAATACTTCTAAACGTTTAGCTTGAGTAATATCACCATGTAAACCTTCAGCTTTATATCCTTTAGATAATAATGCACTTGTTAATTCATCAACACGGCGTTTTGTACGTCCAAATACAATTGCCAATTCTGGTTGATGTACATCTAGGAAGTTTGTGAAAGTATCGAATTTTTCTAATTCTTTAACAATTGTATAATATTCGTCGATTTGAGGATCTGACATTTCATTATTCATTGTTTTAATAATTTTAGGTGTTTTCATAAATTGTTGTACTAAAGTTTGGATAGCTTTAGGCATTGTTGCTGAGAATAGCATCGTTTGACGTTGCTCAGCTGGAATTTTATCCATAATAAATCTCATATCGTCGATGAATCCCATGTTCATCATTTCATCAGCTTCATCCAAAATAAGTGTATGAATATCATTAGTTTTTAATGTACGTCTATTTAAATGGTCAATAACACGTCCTGGAGTACCAACAACAATTTGTGGACCTTTTTTTAGTGCTTTAATTTGACGTTCGATTGGCATACCACCAAATACTGTAACGACTTGTACATTTTGACCTTTACTAAATACTTTTAATTGCTCTGCAACTTGCATCGCTAATTCTCTAGTAGGCGCTAGAATTAATGATTGAACACCTTGTTCTCCAACTACCTTTTCAATTAAAGGTATTCCAAACGCACCCGTTTTACCAGTACCTGTTTGGGCTTGTCCAAGGATGTCGTATCCTTCTAACGCATAAGGGATACTATCTTTTTGGATAGGAGTTGGCTCTTTAAACCCCATTGATTCAAGTGTTTGAACCGTTTTATCCGAAATCCCTAGTTCTTTAAAATTTTGCAAAATAATTCTCCTTTTACCTGTTTATTTCTCAATATACTTATTTGCATATATGTTCATTTATGTTTTATCAACTTCTTAATAGTACCACCTAACATTTATTATAGCAATAAAGCAGTTGGTATATAGTGGTGAATAATGACTCTTAATTATGAAACATTTCCTTTTAAAATGGTGACGTGCATATATTGAAAGCGTTCCATAAATATATTTTATTTTTTAAATAAAAATAGTAAGACTACTATGTTATTCCCATTTAACTTAGAAATTAACATATGTCTTACTATTGGAATGTAATACTTTTTATTTAATTAGTGCATCGACTACATCTTCTAATTTCATGCCTCTTGAGCCTTTAATTAAAACTTTATCATTTGGTTGAACGATATCAGTAATATGAGAAATAAGTTTATTTTTATCTTCATAATGATAAGCCTCGCCCACAAATTGTTTGCCTGCACTATGAACAAATGCCGCTTCTTTACCAAACGTAAATAATTGGTTGACATCTTTATCGTGTAAATAATTTCCAACTTCTTCGTGCATTTGTTTACTATTGTCTCCTAATTCTAGAACATCACCTAGTACTAACAATTTGCGGCCTTCCATATTACTTAATGTATCTATTGCTGCTTTCATACTAGTCGGGCTAGCATTATAAGCATCATTGATAACAGTTATATGGTTCTCAGTTTCATGTCGTTCCATTCTCATACCAGTTAACTTAACGTTTTTTATATTGTTTTGAATGACGTTATAGGATAAACCTAACTCTTGTCCTACAGCAATTGCTATAGCTGCATTTTTCATATTATGAATACCTAAAATGGGTAATTCATAATGTTGTTCTTGATTTATTGTAAAAGCAATACCTTCAGTTGAAACGTTATCATCAACTTGACACACTAATGTATTATCTTGTTCTAAACCAATACTTATACATTTAGCTTGTTTAATTTTATCAACATGAGGTTTTAAAAGCGGTTCATCGCCATCATATATAAATGTGCCTTGTGCTTTAAGACCAATAGTAATTTCTGATTTAGCTTGAGCAATACCTTCACGAGAACCTAAATCTTGCATATGTGATTCCCCAATATTAGTAATTACTGCGATATCCGGTTCTGCAATTGAAGACAATAATTCTATTTCATGGAAACCTGACATGCCCATTTCTAAGATTGAAATTTCAGTATCTATATCTAAATCTAAAATGGTTAAAGGCATTCCAATTTCATTATTATAGTTTCCTTGTGTCTTTTTCACTTTATATTCTGTATTTAAAACACTCTCTATCATGTCTTTAGTTGTCGTTTTACCATTTGAACCAGTAACTGCAATTACTTTTGGATTTACATGTTTTAAATAAGCTTTAGCCAAATCTTGTAATGCATTTAATGTATCTTCAACCCAAATAATTGGGCCATTTACTTGTTCAGGCGGTGTAACATCTTTTTGATAAAATGATGCACCTGCACCATCATTAAGTGCTTGTTCAACGAAACGATGACCGTCTACATTTTCGCCTTTAAAAGGTATAAAGAGCATACCTTCTTTTATCGCTCTGGAATCTATAGTGACACCATGAATGGAATGATCAAGATATTGTTCATCTATATCACAATCAATCCATTCTTTAATTTGTTTTAACGTTACGTTTATCATCTAAAGCAACTCCGTTTAATCGATTTTATATTTATTTTTCTTTTTATCTTCGTGTCGTTCTTTAGCTAAGCTTATTAATTTAGAAATTAAATCAGCATAAGATAAGCCCATATTCTCCCATAAACTTGGATACATACTAAATGAAGTAAAGCCTGGCATAGCGTTTGTTTCGTTAATATAAATTTGATTGTCTTTTGTAACAAAGAAATCCGCACGTACTAACCCTGAACAATCAGTTGCTTTAAAAGCTTCTAAAGCCATATTTCTTAATGTCATTTGAACATCTTGATCTAAGTCAGCAGGGATTTGTAATTGAATTTTACCGTCTTTGTATTTTGATTTGTAATCATAGAATGCAACATCTTTAACTACTTCACCAGGCCAAGTAGTTTCTGGATAGTCATTACCTAAAACAGCTACTTCAATTTCTCTTGCGTCTATTCCTTGTTCAATAACTAACTTACGGTCGAATTGGAAAGCTTCTTCAATACCTGATTTTAATTCTTCTTCATTATTACATTTGCTTATACCAACACTTGATCCTAAGTTTGCAGGCTTAACAAATACTGGGTAAGTTAATTTGTCATTAACTAATTTAAGAATATTATTTTCATATTTTTCGTATTCACTTCTTAAGAAACTTATATATGGTAATTGAGGTAAACCTCTATGTTCAAATAATTGTTTCATTACTAATTTATCCATTGAACTTGAAGCTGCTAATACCCCATTACCTACATATGGAATATCCAGTACTTCAAATAAACCTTGGATTGTACCATCTTCACCATTAGGTCCATGTAATAATGGGAATACAGCATCGTATGATTTGCCTAAACTACCATTGCTTAACAATTGTGAAATTTCTCCTGTTGGAATGTCATTAATACGTAATTCATCAGTTGATTCAATATGATGAGTAATATTATCTTGTTTTTTCCATTCGCCATCATTTGTTATATAAATAATATCTACTTGATATTCATTTTTATCTATTGCATTTAATACATTTTGGGCAGTTAAAATAGAAACATCATGTTCTGCACTTTTTCCTCCATAAACGATACAAATATTCTCTTTTGTCATTTCGTTTTCCTCCAATAAACGCTCATCTTCAGCGTTATATCATTTTAAAATTTTCACTATTTAATTATATGTATTTAGTCTATACATGCACTTCTCTGAAACTTAATATTATCATATTTGCTATGACTTTTGCATTTTATAATATAATAATGTAACGAGTATCTCTGACGAATTAAATAACCTTTCTAAACCTTGAACTAAACTTCACATTAACTTTTCAAAAATAAGGAATCGTTTTCAAACTTGATATTCTAGCAAATTTCAAAAAAGTCATGTAAAATCGTTATATAAATATGGATAAAATATTGATGCCTACATCTTAGATGAGACAAAAATAATTATCTTATAACGTGTTATAAAAGGAGTAAAATATGAAATATTCATCCCGTCAAGAGCCTAACAAACATTGGCTACTTAAAGTAGACTGGATATTAGTAGCAATTATTACATTGTTAGCAATATTTAGTGTCGTATTAATTAGTTCTGCCATGGGCGGCGGACAGTATAGTGCTAACTTTAGTATCAGACAAATCATGTACTATATTTTAGGTACTATAATGGCCATTATCATTATGTTCATTTCACCTAAAAAAATAAGAAATTATACATATTTGCTTTACACAATTTTCTGTATTTTACTGGTAGGTCTATTAATATTACCCGAAACAGCTATAACACCTGTGATTAATGGCGCTAAAAGTTGGTATAGTTTAGGACCTATAAGTATCCAACCATCAGAATTCATGAAAATTATTCTTATATTAGCATTATCAAAAGTAGTAGCACGTCATAACCAATTTACGTTTAACAAGTCATTTCAATCTGATTTAATGTTATTTTTCAAAATCATAGGTGTATCGATTATTCCTATGGCATTGATTTTATTACAAAATGACTTAGGTACAACTTTAGTTATTTGTGCAATTATTGCAGGCATCATGTTAGTCAGTGGAATCACTTGGAGATTGCTAGCGCCTATCTTTATTTCAGCAATAGTTATTGGTGCTTCTATAATTCTTGCTATTATATTTAAACCTTCTTTAATAGAAAATTTATTAGGTATAAAGATGTATCAAATGGGACGTATTAATTCATGGTTAGATCCCTATTCATATAGTAGTGGAGATGGTTATCATTTAACTGAATCGTTAAAAGCTATTGGTTCAGGTCAATTATTTGGTAAAGGTTATAATCATGGTGAAGTCTATATTCCTGAAAACCATACCGATTTTATTTTTTCAGTAATTGGAGAAGAAATGGGCTTTATTGGTTCAGTTGTACTTATATTATTATTCTTAGTGTTAATTTTTCATTTAATTAGATTAGCTAGCCGAATTAATGACCAATATAACAAAGTATTTATTATTGGATATGTATCTTTAATCGTATTCCATATATTACAAAATATTGGTATGACGGTTCAATTACTTCCAATAACTGGTATCCCATTACCATTTATAAGTTATGGTGGTAGCTCACTTTGGAGTTTAATGACAGGTATTGGTGTTATTTTAGCTATCTATTACCATGAACCTAAAAAATACCAATCTATTGAAAAGTAACAGAATACACAAAAAATAGAGTCAAATCCTATAAACAAGGACTGACTCTATTTTTAAATAAAAAAAGACGCCATTTTTCAATGACGACTTCATCTCACAATTAAAATGCGCTTACTGACCTAAATCCAATTCACTTATTTACATTCGTGACTGATTTGTTTTGTTGCAGGCAATGTATTAATAATGTCTAAACGAGATTTAGTTTTTTTAATATTTACACCTAACGATGATAATAAATTAACCACATTTTGAATTTTCTCTGAATTCTTCACTAATAACACCTCGTTTGGTTGACTTCATATACATCATACCCCAAACAACATCACTTTACTACATGATTTTAAAAATTTATTATAATCTTTAACTTTTATAACTTAAACTTAGTCATATTAATATATAATACTAATGATTAATAAAGCACTTTAAATCCAGAATCATAAATTTCTTTTTCGATACTATTTAAATTAGCAGGTGTCTCAAATTCAACTGAAATGTGACCATTGCTTAAATCTACATTTGCATCATATACACCTATCATTTCCTTTAATATTGTTTCCATTTTGTTACCTTGTTCAGTCGTTTTGATTCCTGAAGTATAAACGATTTTTTGTTGCACTTTATTTCCCTCAATCTTTCATTAATTTTTGAAAAGTTACAAGTAACTCTTCCATGGCTTCTTCTTGATGACCATTATTGACTTTTTCAGTTATACAACTCTTCATATGTTGTTCTAATAATTTAGTAGCTACACTATTTAAAGCTGAACGTGTTGCTCTAATTTGTGTTAAAACATCATCACAATAAACATCTTCTTCTATCATTCGGTTGATAGCACGAACTTGTCCTTCAATTCTATTTAATCTTGATTTCAAATTTGTTTTAATTTGTTCTGAGTGATGTGCATGATCTTGTTCTGTCACTTTCGTCACCTCTTAAATGATTTCCATTTTATCCTACTTCTCTATAACAAATTAGTCAATTGTAGCCCTTTCAAATCTCTCAACAGTATAATGATAAATATATGACTTCATGGTACAATTATATAGTTAAAAACTTTTTTAAAAGATTTTATTTTTACTAAAAATATAAAACAATAAGGAGGCATTTTATGTTCGAAATATTCACTATGACACTTGCTCAATCTAACCTCATTATTAATATTGTTTTGATTGGTGCATTTGTATTAAATTTGGCCTTCGCTTTTACAATTATATTTATGGAAAGACGCACTGCTAATTCAATATGGGCTTGGTTATTAGTTCTAGTATTTTTGCCTCTATTAGGTTTCATATTATATCTATTGTTTGGACGTCAAATTCAAAGAGACCATATTTTCACATTAGATAAAGAAGATAAAGTCGGACTTGAAATGATTGTGGATGAACAACTTGAAGCGATTAAAGATAAAGATTTTTCAAAAGGAAATCACCAAATCGTTAAATTTAAAGAAATGGTTCAAATGTTGTTATACAATAATGCCGCATTCTTAACGACAGATAATGAAGTTGAAATTTATACAGATGGTAATCAAAAATTTGATGATCTACTAGAAGATATTAAAAATGCTAAAGACTATATACATATACAATACTATATTTTTCACAGTGATGAATTAGGTAAAACGATTTTAAAAGCATTAGAAGATAAAGTTGAATCTGGCATTGAAGTTAAAATGCTGTATGACGATATGGGGTCAAGAGATTTAAGAAAGAAAGATTTAAAGTCTTTCAGAGAAAAAGGTGGCCATGTAGAAGCATTTTTCCCTTCTAAACTTCCCTTAATCAACTTGCGTATGAATAATCGTAATCACCGTAAAATAGTTGTTATAGATGGCAAAATAGGTTATGTAGGCGGATTTAATGTTGGTGATGAATATTTAGGTAAATCCAAAAAATTTGGTTATTGGAGAGATACTCATCTCCGTGTCGAAGGTGACGCAGTTAATGCACTACAATTAAGATTTATACTTGATTGGAATTCACAATCTACACGTGACAATATTACGTATGAAGAACGCTACTTCCCCGATGTTAATTCAGGTGGAACTATAGGTATACAAATTGCCTCTAGTGGACCTGATGAGGAGTGGGAACAAATTAAATATGGCTATCTCAAAATGATTTCTTCAGCCAAAAAATCTATATATATTCAATCACCGTATTTTATACCTGATCAAGCATTTTTAGACTCTATAAAAATTGCTGCCTTAGGTGGCGTTGAAGTAAATATTATGATACCTAATATGCCAGATCATCCCTTTGTTTTTTGGGCAACTTTAAAAAATGTAGCATCACTACTCGAAGCTGGTGTTAACGTTTATCAGTATAATAATGGATTTTTACATTCAAAAACATTAATTATTGACGATGAAGTTGCTAGTGTTGGTACTGCAAATATGGATCATAGAAGTTTCACACTTAATTTCGAGGTAAATGCCTTTATATATGATGAAGGTATAGCTAGATCACTAAAACAAGCTTTTATTGAAGATTTAAAGGTATCAGATCAATTAACAAAAGAAATTTATGAACAACGTAGTTTATGGATTAAGTTTAAAGAAGGTATTTCTCAATTATTGTCTCCAATTTTATAGGAGGTATTTAGCCCTAAAGATAGATCATAATCAAAGTTAACCTGAGACGTAAAAGTGTGAAAGTCTCAGGTTTCATTATGAAAAGGAAAGGATGTCTGTATGAAAGATGAAGAACGAATCAGTCTAGCTAGCCAGTATATGGAATCATTTCATAAAACTGACTATAGCGGTCATGACATTGCACATGTTTATAGAGTACATTCAATGGCAAAACATATTGCTTACAATGAAGCTATCAGCAACACTTTAATAATCGAATTAGCCAGTCTTTTACATGATACTATTGATGCAAAATTAGTAGATACAACGTCGGCTAAACAACATTTAAATCAATTTTTAGATAAACTTGAAATAACTCATTCAGATCAATCTCATATTCTTCATATCATTGAAAATATGAGTTATAAAAATGGTGCTAACAATCATGTTGAATTAACAGTAGAAGGACAAGTTGTTAGAGATGCTGATCGTTTAGATGCTATTGGTGCCATAGGTATAGCTAGAACTTTTCAATTTGCAGGCCACTTTAAAGAACCAATGTGGACTGAATCTAAATTACCCAAAAATTTTAATGATGATACTTTATCCACTTTATCACCTTCAGCAATTAAACATTTTTACGAAAAATTATTTAAATTAAAAGATTTAATGCACACGAATACTGCTAAACAAATCGCTATTCAACGTCATGATTTTATGGAACATTTTGTTTCACAATTCTTATCCGAGTGGCATCAATTATAGAAAAAAAGCGACAAATCATTGATTTGTCGCTTTTTATTATTATTTTTTATTTTTTTTGGATACTACTTGAGTATTTTTACCTTTTTTATTTGATGACTTACCGTCTTGATCAAATTTTTGTAGTAAAGGTTCAACTTCTTTTTTAGCAAGTTTAGAATAGTACATATTAGCAAAGTGTGTTTGCACAACTAAGAATGCCGCACTGACTGACCAATATAAACCTAATGCTGAAGCAGAACTTAATGAAATCCAAATAATCATAATTGGTGACACAATCATCATCATGTATCCCATTTGACGTTGTTCTTGAGGCATTGTTTTACTTGATACATAAGCTTGGATAAAGTATAAAACACCTGCAATAATAGTAATCCAAATATCTGGTTTAGTTAAATTAAACCATAAGAAATGTGGATGTACTGATAAACCACTAACTAATTTATCTTTTAGAACAAAGTATAATCCCATGATAATCGGCATTTGAATGAGCATTGGTAAACAACCAAGCATACTCTTCATTGGATTCATATCATATTTTTTATAAACTTCCATTAATTCTTGGTTAGCAGCCATTTTCTCTTCTTGAGTACGAGCACGCTTAACTTTTTCCTGAATACCATCTACTTCAGGTTTTGCAACTTTCATTTTTTCACGCATCATATGACTATTTTTATAGTTTGATAACATGAATGGTAGTAACACTAAACGTATAACTAGTACTAAAATGATAATAGCTAAACCATAATCATTGTTTAAAACATCGTTACCTAACCACTGTAATAAGTGTTTCATAGGTTCAACGAACGTATTATAGAAAAATCCACTACGAGCTCCAGGTTTAGAATAGTCACAGCCTGCTAAAAAGACCATTAAACCTAAAAACAAAGGTAGCAACGCTTTTTTCTTCATTTTTCCACCTCTATTGTAATATTCACATAGGTTTTATTCTATCATACTCATACCATGGTATAAAACAAAAAGTGGAAAAAATTAATGATTAATTGAAATATTTCTTAAATTCATTAACAGTGTTGTCAATATTCTGGCTTCTACTTATAGCTGAAATAATTGATATACCGTCTGCATTAGCATCTGCAATAGACTTAACATTTTCCTCAGTAATGCCACCAATTGCAACTATTGGAAATGCACCAATTCTTTGTCTTAACTGTTTAATCATCTCTGGACCAACTGGTTCACTTGCATCACTTTTTGAAGGTGTATTAAACATAGGACCTACACCTATGTAATCAACATTTGTTAAATCAGACGTTTCATATTCACTTATATTACCAACACTAAGTCCGATAATTTTGTCTTGAAAGTCATAGGCAAAAGCTTTCACGTCTTCATCATCTTGTCCTACATGTATACCATCAGCATTAATTTTTTTTGCTAGTGATACATCATCATTAACAATAAAAGGTACATGATAAGATTGACATAATGATTGTAATTCTTTTGCTAATTTCTCTTTTTCATTATCTTTCAAAGCATTCTCGCCCTTTTCTCGAAACTGAAACATAGTTATTCCAGCCTCAAGTGCTTGGGTTAAAACAGTTTTTATTGATTTTTGTTCAGGTATATCTTGAGTTCCACAGATAAAATATATTTTTAATTGTGACGCTTTAAATTCCACCTAATCAACCTCTTCTTTTTTAACATATTTTTCACAAGTCTTATAATCGAGTAAATACATTTGATCTAATAATTCAGGTAAAAATGAACCCGGACCTTTTACTTTATCTTCACTTGCAGCAATTTCACCTGCTATATTATAAAAGCTTACTGCTTCGACAAGCGTTTCATGTTTAGGTTTAGTATTTCTGAATAAGAAACTCGCAATGATACCACCTAATAAACAACCTGCACCTGTAATTTTAGCTGACATAGATGAGCCATTTGAAAGTTTTGTCATTTTATTATCTTGCATCACAATATCATGTTCACCTGTAATTACTATAGCAGTTTGATATTTTTTATATGCATCATTTGCAATGTCTAATACATTTAATTCACTGTCTCCATCTGTACCTTTCATTGTTGTATTTGAATCGACTAGTGTTAAAATTTCAGAAGCATTTCCTTTGATTACAGATACATCCACTTCGTCTAAAAAGCGTTTACAAAAATCTTTTCTATACTGTGATGCTCCAACTGCGACTGGATCAAAAACAATAGGAGTTTCTAATTCGTTAGCAATTTTACCAATTTTTATTAAATCATCTTCATTATTATGTGTAAGAGTCCCAATATTTATGAGCAAACCACCCGCAACTTGATAGAAATCTCTCGCTTCTTCAGGTGCTTCACTCATTGCTGGACTTGCACCTATACTTAATAACCCATTAGCAGTAAAATTTTTTACAACATCATTGGTATAACAAACGATTAGTGGATTTTCATTTCTAAGTTTTTCTAAATTATTCATCATCTAACCCTTCTTTCTTAAGATATGCGAAGTGATTAACAGGGCCACGACCTTTACCTATCTCTGGTGTGTATTTGATACTTAATGAAATAAATTTTTTAGCTTTTTCTACCGCTTCATATATAGAGCGACCTTTGGCTAATTCTGCTGTTATTACTGCTGAAAATGTACAACCAGTACCATGTGTATGTTTAGTGTCAAAACGTTCATCTTCAAATGTATAAACACCATCTTGCGTAAACAGAAAATCTTTAGCATTATTTAAATCTGCAGAATGCCCGCCTTTAATAACTACGCCCTTACTTCCAATTTCATTAAGAAAGATATTACCTGCTTTACGTATATTTTCTTCTGTATCAATCTTGATACCAGTTATTTCTTCAGCTTCTGGTATATTTGGAGTAACGACATCTGCTAATGGCAATAAAGTATCTTGAAGTTTTTGTTTGGTTTCATCATCCATAAGAGAGTCTCCACTTTTAGCAAGCATAACTGGATCAATAACATATGGAATTTCGGGATATTGTCGTAAGTAACTTTGTACTAAATGCATTGTATCTTCAGTTGCAATCATTCCTGTTTTAATTGCATGAGGTAACTCATCATTAAATATACTTTCTAATTGTTCTTTTACCCATGATGTCTCAAGATTATGAATATGCTGAACCCCTAATGTATTTTGAGCGACAATACTAGTTATTGACGCCATGCCATACACACCACAAGAATGGAATGACTTAAGATCTGCCATAACACCTGCTCCACCTGTTGGGTCTGTACCAGCAATTGTTAAAGCTATTTTAGGCTTATTCATATTTATCACCTCGATAATTCCATTTTTCATCTATATAAGCCATATTGAAAAAGTTTCTCTCATGTAGTGTACTTTGCAAGAAGTTCTCTTTAATTTCATTTTTTTCATTTTCAGTACATTGTTGAGTTAAACGATCCATCAAGTCATCAAAGACACGGACTAATTCATCCATTTCTGTACTATAAAATTCAAACCAATCAACTGTTTTTTCATCACGATTTAAATTTTGATCTTGCATTGCTCTTTTAGCAATAACGGCATAAACATAAGGGCATGGCGCCATTGCAGCAATCGTATAAGCAGCGTTTTCATGTGCATAAGCATTATAATACATATGTTTGATGTAGTGATCTCCACTTGGTGGCCATACTTTTTCTTTAACAATTTCATCATATGGTTCATTTATGAAAGCAGCTAAAGATTCATGAGCGGCCACTTCACCTTCTAACATAAATTCTATTTGATCAACTAAAAATTTCACATCTTCTAATTCTGACATTTTAGGTATCAATAATGCATATAAATTAGCAAATTCCTTTAAATACGAAGCATCTGCACGTAAATACTGTCGAACGGCTTGTTTCGATAATTCACCATGCAATAAATCTTGAATAAAACCATCGTTGTAAATATCTTCAATAATTGGTTCTGCAGCTACCCTTAATTCTTTAGAAAAACTCATCACAAATTGCCTCCTTGAAATAAAAAACTACTTCCCAAATAGGAAAGTAGTTAATATCAAGGTTAATATGCGCCTTTAATAATAAATACTACTTTCCTACGTTGGTGCTAACCAAATCAGGTTGTAAGGGTCTGAATAAAATTCATCTCAGCCATAAGGCTCCCCTAGTAGTTTTCTTTTTAATTACTGTCATATATAACATTAGCAAAATAAATACATGAAATCAATTATCTAAAAGTTTCATTTATTAATTTAATAACAATTCATAGACAATTGAAATTTCCACGTTTTTAAACTAAGTCATTTTTATGATAAAAAAATTCACCCTATCAAAATAGGGTGAAAGAAATATCTTATATTATGCAGTTACCCATTGGCTTGGGCCAGCTGTATCATATAATTTTTGAGCTGCAGCGTCTTGAACATGTTCAGGAGCACTTGAAGCTGGTTGACCTTGATATTCAGATGGAGCTACTGAATCCCAAGTTGATTGTAAGAATTGATACTTACCTGAAGCACCAGTTGATGGGTTTGTAGCATGAATGTCGCCACCTGATTCACGTTGAGCGATTTGTTTTAAGTGATCATTTACGTTTACTGATGAACCACTTGAAGCTTCGCTTGAGCTTGATTGATTATTTGAAGTAGTTTCTTGTTGTGGTTGTTGAGTTTGCTCAGTTTGTGGTGCTGAAACTTGTTCAGGTTGAGCTGATTTTGATTGTTGTTGATTGCTTACTTCTTGTGCAGAAGTTTCGTTAGTTGATGCTGAAGCTTGTTCACTTACATCTTGTTGTGGTTGAGCTTGAGTATTTGAAGCTTCAGTTGATTGACCAGATTGGTGATAACCCCATGAGAAGTTTGTACCATCTGATTCAAAGTGATAAGTGAAACCATTGTAATCGAATGTATAGTTATAAGCACCTTCTTGGATAGGGCTTTCGTTTAATGTTTGATCGTTTGATTGAGCTTTTTGAGCTAATTCTGCTTCATTAATATTTGCTTCGCTTGCGTGTGCGTCGTGTCCAGCATTACCTGCTACAACGCCTAATCCTACAGCTAGTGATGATGCAATAATTGTTTTTTTCATTATTAAAAAATCCTCCTAAAAGTGATTTGTTTTCTTTAACTAATTTACAAATACTACTGTAACATCCATAAATTCCTTGCAGGTTACAGCCAAATAAAAATGAAAGCTAGTTTTTTACGTGCGAATTACATTATATTTTAGTGTAATTTTAAATTTTATCCTTTATGAAAACTGCCATGACAGTTTATATAATACATGTGTCTGTGATGTGTTTGTAATACAATTGAAATCTATCAGATAATTCTGACGTGAATTGAATCAATTTTCCTGTATAAACTAATAAATAAACGACCTTTTTTAATATTAATTTAAAAAAGGTCGCTCGAGTATAATTGAAAGATGATAATTTATATTAAGATAGGATAAAGTATAAATAATTGGGAGTTATTGAATAATTAATGGATGTCTAACCTATATTAAAGAGTTCATTTGACTCTTCATCATATTCGTTAGAGAGGATATTGGATTCTTTTGCCTTAGAGGACATAAATTTAATTGTTTCTACATATAGTTCTGTTACAAAATGAGTCTGGTTATCTTTTTCATATTTTCGCGATCGCATTTGACCAGTTATTCCTACTAGTGAACCTTGATGTGTATATTTTTCAATGTTACTTGCAGTTTTGCCAAAAGCTTTACAATATAGATAATCGCATGCAATCTCATTATTTTGATCTTTATAATTTCTTTCAGTAGCTACACAAAAAGTTGCTACTTTATTACCGTCCTCCTTTTCATAAATTTGGGCATCTTTAGTAAGTCTGCCAACTATAACTATTTTGTTTAACATGTGTCACCTCCTCTTACCTATTATAATAATTATTTCTCTCATTACCGTCAAAATGCTATTTTTTCAAAATATATAGCTATTTACCCTTAATTTTTGATATATTTAAAGAAAATAATCAAAAATTGTATACTCCAATTAAAAATAAATCATTTTTTGTAAATATAAAACAAATGGGAAGTGACTTTATGAAGACATTTAAAGCTGTACGTTTTCAAATCGTAAGTGAAAACGGTGGTGTGACTGAATATGAGTTAGAAGATGGTGTCATTATTAATAAAGAAGGTAGTGGCACTGGTTGGTTACTAGAAATTGTAATTTCAAATGAACATTATCACACGTTTAAAGACTATATAGATAATGATAAATTATTAGATATTCGTGTCGTAATTACTAGACCTGCAAATGATCCTGCATTATTTGATGCCACTGTTAAAAGTGTTAAGCAATTTGATAAAACAATGTCAGTCGTATTTGAATGCCATATCTATACTTTACGTCAAGTTTATGCCGAAAGTTTATTAGAAGAACTTGTCGATGATGGATTAACTGGTGAAGAATTGAAAAAAACATTCAACCGTATGATGCAATCTAAACCTAAACTTAAAGATGAAAAATTTGAAAGATAATGACGCATATTAAAAGCCTACAGTCAGAATATCCTGATTGTAGGCTTTAGTTTATGATTTATTTTGCATCTTGTATTGCAAATGTTAGTTCACAACTACAAGCCAATTGGCCATCTACAGTTGCTTTTGCAGTTCCTTTACCAATTGGTCCTTTAATTTTAGTTATTTCTACTTCTAACATTAGTGTATCTCCTGGTGTAACCTGTCTTTTAAATCGACATTTATCAATACCTGCGAATAAAGCTATTTTACCTTTATTTTCTTCACTGTTTAACATTGCTACTGCACCAGTTTGAGCTAATGCTTCAGTAATTAATACACCAGGCATAACAGCGTAATCTGGAAAATGCCCTTGGAAGAATGGTTCATTACCTGAAACTTGTTTTAATCCAACGCAACGTTTACCTTCTTCGTATTCAACTACTCTATCTATTAATAAAAATGGTTGTCTATGAGGGATGATTTGTTTTATTTGATTATAATCGAAAATTGTTTCCATGATGTTTAAACCTCCATATTTGAATGAAAAATTAATTAATCATTAATGCGTTCGATATCTGCACCTAATGATTTTAATTTACCATGTAAGTCTACATAGCCTCTGTCTAAGTGTTTTAATTCAGTTACTTGTGTTGTTCCTTCTGCAACTAAACCAGCTAAAATTAATGCAGCAGCCGCTCTTAAATCAGTCGCTTTAACTTGTGCACCTTGAAGATTGCTTTTACCTTCAATTTTAGCACTTCTACCTTCTACATCGATGTTTGCATTCATTCTACGAAACTCAGCAACGTGCATAAATCTATTTTCAAACACTGTTTCTGTGATTACTTTGTGACCATTTGCAGTCAATAGTAAAGCCATCATTTGAGATTGCATATCTGTAGGGAATCCTGGATGTGGTAATGTTTTAACATCTACTGGGTTTAAATCTCCATCAGCAGATACTCGGATACCATCTTCTAAATATTCTAAGTTAACTCCCATTTCTTCAAGTTTATAAACTAAACTAGACATGTGTTCTTTGATTGCGTCACGTACAATGATGTCTCCACGAGTGATTGCGCCAGCGATTAATAATGTACCTGCTTCAATTCTATCTGGAATAATAGAATGTTCTACACCAGTTAAATGATCGACACCATGAATTGTAATCGTATCAGTACCTGCTCCAGTGATTTTACCGCCCATTTCATTGATATAATTAGCTAAGTCAACAATTTCTGGTTCTTTTGCAGCATTTTCTAATACTGTTTTTCCTGAAGCTAATGAAGCAGCCATGATTAGGTTTTGAGTACCGCCTACACTTGGAAAATCTAAATGTATAGAAGCACCTTTTAAACCATCTTTAGCATTTGCATAAATATTTCCATTTTCTAAATGAATTTCTGCACCTAATGCCTCGAATCCTTTAATATGTTGTTCAATTGGACGACTTCCAATTGCACATCCACCTGGTAAAGCCACTATTGCATGGCCTAAACGAGCTAATAAAGGTCCCATTACTAAGATACTTGCACGCATTTTACTCACATATTCATATGGTGCTTCTTCATTTAATGTATTAGTAGCATCAACTACTACCGCATTTTCTTCTTTTTTATACGTAACATCAGCATTTAAAGTTGATAATACGTTGTTTATAGTTTCTACATCGCTTAATGCTGGTACATTTACTAATTTACTAGTACCTTCTGAAGCTAATAATGAAGCTGTTAATACAGGTAAAACTGCATTTTTAGCACCTTCTACTTTAACTTCACCTTTTAGTTGGTTACCACCATTAATTACTATTTTATCCATCTTAAATCCTCCACTTAAATCTCCTAGTTATTTACATTTCCCTACTATATAAAATTTATCATTCAATAATATATTATATCCGTTTTTCATTATGAAAAAACTAAAAAAGAACTATTTCATTATATATTTTAATTGAGTGGAAAACTGTAACAAATCAATTATAAAATTACTAACACTAGTACCTAATAATATAGCAAAAAATATCATGCATATTTGAATTTGTTTCGTATAACCTTTTTTAAAAAATTGATCGAGGCGAATTGCATTTAATGCCCAGTAAGCTATACATATACATATCACATGTAAAATTAAATGTATTATCGCAAATTGTCCTAGATAATCCATATTTTACTCCTTAGAATTGATTACTGTATAACATTGTACATGAAATAACATAATAATGATACTACTATTAACTGCAAAAACAGAAGATTTGTATGTATATTAAAAGGCTTGGAAATACCTTAAATGGTGAATTTCCAAGCCTTTTATAATTTATTTAAGTTCAGCCACACGTAAACGGTTATTTGCACGTTCTAACGCTCTTTTGGCTCTATTTATGTCACTATTATCATCATTATCTAAATGTGATTCTGCTCTTGCTTTCGCTAATTTAGCTCTTTCAACATCGATTTCAGTAGCAGTTTCAGCTGTTTGGACAATAATTGATAGTTGATGTTGTCTAACTTCTACAAACCCATCACTAACAGCTACATATTCATTTCCATTATGAAAATTCACTTTTACGTAGCCAGTTTTTAATGCAGAAACGGTTGGAATGTGTCCATTCATCACACCCATTTCGCCAGCTGTAGTTTGTAAAACAGCTAGTTCTACATCATCTCGTTCATAGATAGAACCATTAGGAGTGACAATTTCTAGGCTTAATGTATTCATTATCCATACCTCCTAATTATTAGACTTCAACACCCATGTCTTTAGCCTTCGCAATTACATCTTGCATGCTACCTACTAAACGGAATGCATCTTCAGGAATATGATCATATTTACCTTCTAAGATATCTTTGAAATCAGCTACAGTTGTTTTAACTGGAACATAAGATCCTTTTTGACCAGTAAATTGTTCAGCAACGTGGAAGTTTTGTGATAAGAAGAATTGAATTCTACGTGCACGTTCTACTGTTTGTCTATCTTCTTCAGATAATTCATCCATACCTAGAATCGCAATAATATCTTGTAATTCTCTGTATTTTTGTAATGTAGATTGTACATCACGTGCAACTTCATAATGCTCTTGTCCAACTATTGAAGGTTCTAATGCTCTAGAAGTTGAAGCTAATGGGTCAACAGCTGGGTAGATACCCATTTCTGTTAATTTACGCTCTAAGTTTGTAGTTGAATCTAAGTGAGCAAATGCTGTTGCTGGTGCTGGGTCAGTATAGTCATCGGCTGGTACGAACACTGCTTGAATAGATGTTACAGAACCTTTATTTGTAGACGTAATACGTTCTTGTAATTGACCCATTTCTGTAGCAAGTGTAGGTTGGTAACCAACGGCTGAAGGCATACGACCTAATAACGCTGATACCTCTGAACCTGCTTGCGTAAATCTGAAAATGTTATCAATGAATAATAAAACGTCTTGTCCTTGTTCATCACGGAAGTATTCTGCCATTGTTAAACCAGATAAAGCAACACGCATACGTGCGCCAGGTGGTTCGTTCATTTGACCAAATACCATTGCTGTTTTCTTAATTACGCCACTATCGCTCATTTCATAGTATAAATCATTACCTTCACGAGTACGTTCACCAACACCCGCGAATACTGAAATACCACCATGTTCTTGAGCAATATTGTTAATTAATTCTTGAATTAATACTGTTTTACCTACTCCGGCACCACCGAATAATCCAACTTTACCACCTTTAATGTAAGGTGCTAATAAATCTACAACTTTAATACCTGTTTCAAGAATTTCTACTTCAGTAGATAATTCATCAAATCCAGGTGATTGTCTATGAATAGGATCACGACGAACTGAATCATCAAGTTTTTCTTCTAAGTCAATCGTGTCGCCTAGTACGTTAAACACTCTTCCTAGTGTTTCGTCACCAACAGGTACACTAATGTCTTTACCTGTATCTTTAACATCCATGCCTCTTTGAACACCATCAGTTGAATCCATTGCGATTGTACGAACAACGTCATCACCTAATTGTAGTGCAACTTCTAGTGTTAAGCTAACTGTTCCTTCTTCTTTTGGAACTTCAATAATAAGGGCATTATTAATATCAGGGACTTCGTTATGTTCAAAACGAACATCAATGACAGGACCCATAACTTGAGTTACACGGCCAATTCCCATGCTATTTTCCTCCTTTTAATTTTATTCAAGTGCTGCCGAACCACCAACAATTTCAGTGATTTGTTGTGTGATTGCTGCTTGTCTAGCTCTGTTATATTCTAATGATAAGTCATCAATAAGTTCTGTAGCATTATCAGAAGCATTTTTCATTGCAGTCATACGTGACGCATGCTCACTTGCTTTAGCATCTAAAATCGTACCATATATTAAACTTTCAACATATTGCGGTAAGATGACGCTTAAGATAGATTCTTTATCGGGTTCAAATTCATATGTAGACATATGACCATGACCTTGACTTGAATCTTCTTGAGATAATGGAAGAACCTTTTTAGTAGTAGGTTTATTTTCTAATACACTGACATAATGACTATAGTAAATATTCAATTCATCAATATTTTCTTCACTATATAAATCAATTGCGTGTTTTGCTAGCGCTTGAACAGATTTAAATGAAGGTTGGTCTGGTAGTTCAACTAATGAATTTTCTATTTCGTAGCCTCGTGTTTTAAGGAAGTCAACACCTTGTTGACCTAAAACAACAATGCTATATTCACTACTATCATTATGCTTTTCTTTGATGTCACTTATTAATTTTTTAAGAACGTTGGCACTATAAGCACCCGCTAATCCTTTATCACTTGTTATGACAAGATAACCACTACGTTTTACATCTCTTTGACGAAGCATAGGATGGTTTGAATTCTTGTTAGAACCAGCTACTGCTGTAATAGCATCTTGCATTTTATCCATATAAGGCTTGAATTGTTTAGTATTGTTTTCAGCTCTACGTAATTTAGAACTTGAAACCATGTTCATCGCCTTAGTGATTTGTTTCATCTTTTTGGTTGATTTTATACGTGTATCTATTTCTTTTAGAGAAGCCACTATCTCACCACCTTTAATTACTATTCTTTATTATTCTGATTTACTAAAGCTTTTTTTGAATTCGGTAATTGCAGAATCAAATTTATCAGCATCTGGTAAAGCACCAGTTTCTCTGATTTCAGAAAGTAATTCTGTCGCATTTGAAGCTGCCCAGTGGTTTAATTCATCCTCAAAACGAGTAATATCTTCAACAGGAATATCGTCTAAATATCCTTTAGTTAATGCAAAGATAATTAATACTTGGTTTTCTACAGGAAGTGGTTTATTTTGATCTTGTTTTAAGATTTCAACAGTACGTTTACCACGTTCTAATTTTTTAGCTGTGAATTCATCTAAATCAGAACCAAATTGAGCAAATGATTCTAATTCTCTATAAGAAGCAAGGTCTAAACGTAAAGTACCTGCTACTTTTTTCATCGCTTTAATTTGAGCAGAACCACCAACACGTGATACTGATTGTCCAGCGTTAATCGCAGGTCTTACACCTGAGAAGAATAAATCAGATTGTAAGAAAATTTGTCCATCAGTAATTGAAATAACGTTTGTTGGAACATAAGCTGAAATGTCTCCTGCTTGAGTTTCAATGATTGGTAACGCAGTAATAGATCCGCCACCTAAATCATCATTTAACTTAGCTGCTCTTTCAAGTAATCTACTATGTAGATAGAACACATCACCAGGGTATGCTTCACGGCCTGGAGGTCTATGTAATAATAATGAAAGTTCACGGTAAGCTGATGCTTGTTTAGTTAAATCATCATAAACGATTAAAACATGTTTACCGTTAAACATGAACTCTTCGCCCATTGTTACACCTGAATATGGAGCGATATATAATAATGGCGCTGGTTCAGCTGCTGATGCAGATACAACGATTGTATAATCTAAAGCGCCAGCTTGTCTTAATTTTTCTACATTGGCTCTTACAGTTGAATCTTTTTGACCAATAGCTACATAGATACAAATTGTATCTTCATTTTTTTGGTTTAAGATTGTATCAATTGCAACAGTTGTTTTACCTGTTTGACGGTCACCAATGATTAACTCACGTTGACCACGTCCAATTGGAACTAATGCATCGATAGCTTTAATACCAGTTTGTAATGGTTCATCAACTGATTTACGATCCATTACTCCAGTTGCTTTTTTCTCAACCGGTCTTGTTTTTGTTGCGTTGATAGGACCTTGTCCATCGATAGGTTGACCTAATGGATTTACTACTCGTCCAATTAGTTCGTCACCTACAGGTACTTCCATAATACGTCCTGTACGTTTAACTTCGTCACCTTCACTAATATCTGTGTATGGTCCTAAGATAACCACACCAACATTAGATTCTTCAAGGTTTTGTGCTAAACCGAGCACGCCGTTTTGGAATTCTACTAGCTCACCAGCCATAACGTCATTTAATCCGTGAATTAATGCGATACCATCACCAATTTGTAATACTGTACCAACATCTGTTACGGACATTTCTGACTCATAATTCTCAATTTGTGAGCGAAGTAATGCACTGATTTCTTCAGCTTTTATGGCCATCTATGTCACTCCTCTTTATTAATTAGTTTGCTCTTTTAAATTTACGGTGTAATTGAATAAGATCATTTTTAACACTGCCATCCATAACAGTCGTGCCGACCTTAACTCTAAAACCACCAATTAAATCTTGATTAATTTTAGTACTAACAATTACTTTAGATAAGTTTGTTTGTTGTTTAACTAGTTCAACGATTTTTGATATTTCTTCATCATTTAAATCATATGTTGATTCTATTAATGCGAAATCTTGATTGTTATGTTGATTATACTGTGATTGAAAAGCTTTAAAGACATCTTCAATGTGTGAAAGATGACGATTTTCCGCTAGCACTTTCAACATATTAACAATGTACTGATTAGCATTACCATAAACCTCATCTACAAAGTTTTGACGCTTTTGTAATGTAAGTTTAGGATTGCTATCAATGGCTTTTAAATCATTAATGTAATCGAATGAAGAATGGCTAATTGTTTCTAATTCTTCATAAATGCTATCCAATTGATTTGTATCTGCAGAAACATCAAACAATGCTTTTGCGTATTTGTCAGCGATTTTTGTCATTATTTATCGCCTGCCTCTTTTAGATACTTTTCAACTAATTCTTTTTGATCTTGCTCTGAAATTTCTTTTCTAAGAACTTTAGAAGCAATAAGAACTGATAATTCAGATACTTGGTTATTAATATCTGCAATGGCACGTTCTTTTTGACTATTAATTTCGCTTTGAGCAGTTTCAATCATGCCATTAGCTCTAACGTTTGCTTCATGAATGATTTCTTCATGTTGTTTACGTGCTTGAACTTTCGCATCTTCTAGAATTTTTTGAACTTCATCTTGAGTTTCTTTAAGTGTCTGTTTATTTTCTTCTTCAAGTTTTTGTGCATTTAACTTAGCTTGTTCCGCATCGTCGATATCTTTGTTGATATCACGTTCACGTTTATCCATTATTTCTTTTAATGGACCCCAAGCAAATTTTTTCAATAACGCTAATAGGATAATGAAAGTAACAATTTGAACTATCACTGTTCCCCATTCAACGCCTGAAGCTGCACCGATAACGAACATATTAGCTGTTGCAGTCACGGGATCATGACACTCCTTTCGTCAAAATAATCATTAAGCAATAAAAAATAAAACGAACGGCGAGAGTCTATTAGACTTCGCCTTAAATAAATGTCTTATCCAGCAAATGTCATGAATGCAATTACAACACCGATGATAGGTAAAGCCTCAACTAAACCAACACCAATGAACATAATACCCATTAATTGACCACGAGCTTCTGGTTGACGTGCTACACCTTCTACTGTTCTAGATACGATAAGACCGTTACCGATACCTGCACCTAATGCTGATAAACCAATTGCGATTGCCGCTGCGATTAAATTCATAATAAATTTTCCTCCTAAGATTGTATATAATTTTTAAATTTAGTGTCCATCTGCCACTTTGTGTGACATGTAAACCATTGAAAGCATAATGAAGATATATGCTTGTATTGTACCTACAAAGATTGAGAATCCTTGCCAAACAATTAAACCAGGTATACTAATTATCCAACCCCATGCTGGTTCTTGGAAGAATAATCCAGCTAATAAGCTTAGTAATAGTTCACCTGCAAAGATATTACCATATAAACGTAGTCCAAGTGTTAATGTTGAAGTAAACTCTTCAAACACGTTTATAATTGCAAGTGGCCAAAACGGTTGAACATAACCTTTGAAATAATTCTTTGTACCACGCATTTTAATACCATAATAATGTGTTAATAGAATAACAGTAGTTGACAATGTCAATGTAACTGTTGCATCTGCGGTAGGTGATTTCCACCATAAGTAGTGATCTTTAGTTACTATTGCAAATGGTAAACCTAACATATTAGAAATGAAGATGTATAAAATTAATGTCACTGCTAAGAAGTGAAAATGTCCACCTTTTTTCCATGCCATATTACCTTCGATGATGCCTCTAACAAAGTCAAAAACCCATTCAATAAAGTTCTGTTTACCAGTTGGTCGTTTCTTTAAATTACGTGTACAAATAATTGCTAGTAAAAAAACGAGAACTGCTGTAATTAACACCATCATTACACTTGCCATGTTAAATACAAGGTCAAAACCGAAAATATCCAAACTTACTTTCGGGTCTTTATGATCCATATTCTCACCTCTTTCGTTTTAAATTTTACTCCCTATTAAGTAGAGGGCGACAGATGATTACGATATAAGAAATCATTAGCCCTATTAACACCCCAATGATATTGATGTGATCTTTAAAGAAAAACCATATTATACACACGACAATAGCCACTAAATATCTCCACATATTTCCTGTTGATATATGGTTTGACTCAGCTTTTTGTGCATGAAATAAATAAATCTCAAAGATGTATGTATTAACTAAAGATCCACATGTACCAATAATCAAACCTAATAAAAAAGGATGGGGTGAAAAGAGATACAATATACCTAATAATATCAATAAATAGAGATAATATTGTATATATTGTTTGAAAATGATGTAGAAACGACCCATTTGTTTGCCTCCGAGTGTCTTATACAATCATGTAAACCGTTCCACTCATACAATCTAAATGATAATATAGCGCCTACAACGGTGTCAATTCTATTCAAATTGTTGTTGAATTTTAAGCTAAAATTGTCACAAATTAGCCACATTTAAACGGTATACATCTTTTATTGTTTAAAATCTTTTGGTTTTTCACTTATTAAATCAAAATAATATTTGATATGATTTACAATTCTATCAGAAGCGCTTCCATCTCCATATGGATTATTTGCCTCACTCATACTCTTGTAAAGGTTTTTATCTTCTAACAATTTTTTGGTTTCTTTATAGACATTATTCATCGAAGTACCAACTACTTTTAATGTACCAGCTTCAACACCTTCAGGTCTCTCAGTATTATCTCTTAATACTAATACTGGTTTGTGTAATGAAGGGGCTTCTTCTTGAATCCCTCCAGAGTCTGTCAAAATGAGATGCGCTTGTTTAGCAAAATTGTGAAAATCTAAAACATCTAAAGGTTCAATAAGTTCTATTCTGTCATGGTTGCCTAAAATATGTTGTGCAATATCACGAACTTTAGGATTCATATGCACTGGATAAACAAATACGAGTGACTCATCTTCATCTACAAGCTTTCTAACAGCTTTAAAAATATGTTCCATTGGTTCACCAATGTTTTCGCGACGATGTGCAGTTAATAACAATATTCTTTTATTCTTATGTCTATTTAAAATGTCAGAATGATAATCGTCATTAACTGTATAATTTAATGCGTCAATCGCTGTATTACCAGTTACCACAACTGAGTTTATATCCTTACCTTCGTCAAGCAAATGTTTCCTAGCATTGAAAGTCGGTGCAAAATGAATGTCAGTTAGTACGCCTACCATTTGTCTATTCATTTCTTCTGGATAAGGTGAATATTTATCATAACTTCGTAATCCAGCCTCAACGTGACCTATTGGTACTTGATTATAAAACGCTGCTAGACTTCCTGAAAATGTAGTCGCTGTATCTCCGTGTACCAATACCATATTAGGTTTAACATGTTTGATGATAGATTCCAATTCAATCATTGATTTTGAAGTTATTTCTGAAAGTGTCTGTCCTTCTTTCATAATATTCAAATCATAATCAGGAACAATATCAAAAGTTTTTAATACAGCGTCTAGCATTTCTCTATGTTGAGCCGTAACAACCACACATACTTCCAACTGCTCATCGTTTTCAATTGCTTTAACTAGTGGCGCCATTTTAATAGCTTCCGGCCTAGTTCCAAATATAGTCATAATTTTTTTCTTCAAACGTATCTATCTCCGTTTTCAATATCTATTTCGTACCGAATAATCGATCTCCTGCGTCACCTAATCCAGGTGTAATATAAGCTTTGTCATTAAGTTTCTCATCTAATGCTGCAATATAAATATCAATATCATCATGAGCTTCTTTCATTTTTTCAACACCTTCTGGGGCAGCAATTAAGCACATGAAACGAATATTTTTAGCACCTTTGTTTTTCAATGAAGTAATAGCTTCAATTGCAGATGCTCCTGTTGCCAACATCGGATCCACAACGATGATTTCTCGTTCATCAATATCTTGAGGCATTTTAGAGAAGTATTCTACTGCTTTAAGTGTTTCAGGATCACGATATAAACCGATGTGCCCTACTCTTGCTGCAGGAACTAAACTTAAAATACCTTCAGTCATGCCTAGTCCAGCTCTTAAAATAGGTACAATTGCTAATTTTTTACCTGCTAAGCGTTTAGCTGTCATTTTAGTTACTGGAGTTTCAATTTCAACATCTTGTAACTCTAGATCTCTTGTAACTTCGTATGCCATAAGCATACCAACTTCATCTACTAGTTCTCTAAACTCTTTAGTTCCAGTACGAGCATCACGAATGTAACTCAATTTGTGTTGAATTAATGGATGATCAAATACATGTACTTTACTCATTTTCATTTCCTCCAATATTCTGTATATCCTTGTATTTTATTGATATAAAGGATATTTTTCAGTTAACGCTAAAACACGCGTTTTTGCTTCTTTTAATTTAGCTTCATCTTCATGATTTTTCAAAGCTAAACCAATAATTTTTGCTACTTCTTCAAATGCTTTTTCATCAAAACCACGAGTAGTGGCCGCTGGTGTTCCTAATCTAATACCACTTGTAACAAATGGCTTTTCTTGATCAAATGGAATAGTATTTTTATTGCAAGTAATGCCAACGCTATCAAGTGTTTCTTCTGCAACTTTACCAGTAATATTTACAGAACCTTTAACGTCTACAGCTACTAAGTGATTATCTGTACCACCTGAAACGATTCTAAATCCTTCTTTTGAAAGGGTATCCGCTAATGTTTGTGCATTTTTAATCACTTGCTTTTGATAAACTTTAAAATTATTGTCTAAAGCTTCACCAAATGCTACTGCTTTTGCTGCGATAACATGTTCTAAAGGCCCACCTTGAATACCAGGGAAAATCGTTTTATCAATTGCCTTTTTGTATTCTTCTTTACATAAAATCATGCCACCACGTGGTCCACGTAATGTTTTATGTGTTGTTGTAGTAACAAAGTCAGCATATTCAACTGGGCTTTGGTGTAAACCTGCAGCGACTAAGCCAGCAATATGAGCCATATCCACCATTAATTTAGCGCCAACTTCATCAGCTATTTCTTTAAATTTTTTGAAATCAATTTGACGTGAATAAGCAGATGCACCTGCGACAATTAATTTAGGTTTATGTTCAATTGCTAATCTACGTACTTCGTCATAATTAATAAGTTCTGTATCTTTATCTACACCATATTCGACAAAATTATAAGATTTACCACTAAAATTAACTGGTGAACCATGAGTTAAATGACCACCGTGACTTAAATTCATGCCTAAAACAGTATCTCCATATTCTAATGCTACTAAATAAACTGCCATATTAGCTTGAGAACCAGAGTGAGGCTGAACATTAACATGTTCTGCTCCAAATAATGCTTTAGCACGGTCGATTGCTACTGATTCTGTAACGTCTACAAATTCACAGCCACCATAATAACGACGGCCTGGATAACCTTCCGCATATTTATTAGTTAATATAGATCCTTGTGCTTCCATAACAGCTTCTGAAACAAAGTTTTCAGATGCAATTAACTCAATATTATTATTTTGTCTATTAAACTCTTTCTCAATAGCTTCAAAAATCACTTTATCTTGCTTTTCGATGTAAGACATATAATCCCCTTCTTTCAACTAATTAATTATATTTTGCACGTTCGCCACCAATTTTTTTAGGTCTTGATGTAGCAATAGTAACGATTGCTTCCCCCACTTGCTTAATACTAGTTCTAACTGGCACACAAACATGTTTAATGTGCATGCCTATTAATGTTTGACCAATATCTATACCTTTCGGAACTGAAATATGTTCAACAACAACTGGGTCTTCCATATGTTGATATGCGTATGTAGCTAAGCTACCACCTGCATGAACATCTGGTACAACTGTAACTTCTTCCATTGTTAGTGGATTAAAATCGGATCTTTCAATAGTGATTGCTCTATTAATATGCTCACACCCTTGAAATGCGAATGAAACACCTGTCTGTTGTTTCACTTTTTCTAACTCTTTAAATATTGATTCAGCCACTTCCATTGATCCAACAGAACCAATTCGCTGACCAATAACTTCAGAAGTTGAACAACCAATCAAGCATATCTCATTTTCATTAAAAAAGGACATTGCTTTTAATTCGTCTAACAACATTGAAAAATCTTGCATTTGAAACCCACCCCCTAAAAAAATAAAAAGGAACATAGCAAAATTGCTATACTCCCTTATTATAACGTATTTAAAGCGTAACATATACTAATTATATATAATTCTCTAACAGAACTTTTGGGTCGATTTTCATAATTAAGTCATAAATTTGGTTAAATGTTTGTTGATAAGTAAACTTGTCTCCACCATAAGGATCATAAATATCATCTACTTCCCCTACAAATTCACTCAAAGTAAATACATTTGGAAGAGCATCAGTACCATATTGAGACAATATAATGTCCTTATGCGATTTAGACATTGTTAGAATAATATTAGCATCTATATCTTCTCTAGAAAAACTCTGTGTTAATGAAGGTTGAGGCAAATCATTTTCATTTAATATTTCTTCAGATAACTTTGAAATAGGTTGTTGTTCCATAGCAAATATGCCTCTTGACTCAATGGTAATGTCTAATTTATTAAAAACTGATTGCGCAATACTTTCAGCCATGGGACTACGACAAGTATTACCAGTACATACAAATATTAATTTCATAAAGACACCTCATTAACAATTTGATTTCCAGCAGCTTTTAACATTCTATTCATGATAGCTTCAGTGTTATCACTTTTTTCAAAACCAAAAATATATGCTTGAACAATATCATTCCGCTGATCTATATCATGTAAAATACTATATAATAAATGATTTGCTTGTTTGATATCATCTTTATCTTCACATAATTTAATAAAAATAGATTCTTTAGGTAAATAATGACGTAAACTTTTAGGCACAACGAAAGCTGTTTGATTCCATTTATCATTATCTGAAATTTTCTGGCTTAATCCTTCAAGAATAGTTACCGGAGTATCTGGTGAATAGTGTTTATATTTCATACCAGGCGCGATAGGTTTAGCACTTTCATTAAAATCTGATTGTGCAATACTATGAGGTATAATTGTTTCAATCATAGATTGTGTAACTGATCCTGGACGTGCAATTCTAAAAGGATACTGTGTACAATCTAATACAGTGCTTTCTAATCCTTCTTCACTTTGATCACCATTTATAATGCCATCAATTCTTCCATTTAAATCATTGTATACATGATCAAAGGTTGTAGGAGATGGTCTGCCACTAATATTTGCACTTGGTGCAGCTATAGGCTTATCAATTAATTGTAATAACTCCCTACCAATTAAGTGGCTAGGCATTCTTACAGCAATAGAATTTAAACCTCCTGTTACTTTTTCACATAAATATCCTGATTTTAGAGGTAAGATAAATGATATAGGTCCCGGCCAAAAAGCATCCATTAATTGTCGTACTTTTGGGTCTAATTTATCAATGAAACGATCCATTTGAGAAATATCATGTATGTGTACAATTAACGGATTATCTGATGGTCTTCCTTTAGCTTGATATATTTTACTAACCGCTTCTTGATTAGTAGCATCAGCACCTAAACCATATACTGTCTCTGTTGGTAGTGCTACAAGACCACCATTTAACACGACATCTTTGATCTCTTTTATATATGGATATTGTTCGATATTTTTACTATATTCTCTTAAATCCCATATCTTAGTTTCCAATTTCAAATCACACCTCTTTCCCATAGTTAAATTAAAAATAAAAAGGAGTGGGATAGCTTTATGTCTTTCATTTTATACATGAAAGAATGCTCATTCCCACCCCATTAATAACGACGTTTAATATACATCAAGTTTTGATTAACCTTGCATATTTATATTAAAACGAATAAAAATAACAACGAAACTTATCTATTATCACTTTTATTTACCATTTTATTTCTAAAATTCTATCAAGTTGATTGATATCTTGATAAACTGCTACTTCTTTATCAGGATACATGTTATGAACGATTTCTTTTAAATTTTGCCCTTGGTTATAGCCAATTTCAAAAACAACATGTGCCTTTGGAAGTAACACTTTAGGTAAATCTTCTAATATAGACTTATAAATCGCATAACCTTCACTTTTAGCAAATAAAGCTTGATGCGGTTCATAATCGACAACTGTTTTAGACATATCTTTTACATCTTTCACATCGATGTATGGTGGATTAGAAATAAGGCCGTTTAGTTTAATGTTTTGTTCAATCAACGGTTTTAAAGCATTTCCCTGCATTAAATTAATATACACATCAAATTGTTCTGAGTTACTGCGTGCTACATCTAATGCATCCTCATATAAATCTGTAGCGATAACTTTTAAAGAAGGCTTTAACATTTTCAAACTAATGGCTATAACACCACTACCAGTACCAATATCAGCTATAGTATCGTCATTTTGACATAAATTTAAAAAGTGTAGCATGACTTCTTCTGTTTCTGGTCTTGGGATTAAACATTGATCAGAAACTTTAAAACGTTGTCCATAAAATGATTGAAAACCAACAATATATTGTATTGGTTCACCTAATAACATCCTTTGTAAATTCAATCCGAATTTAGCTTTATCAGCCTCAGACATCTCATCATTCATATGTATGAGATAATCTGTTCGTGTCCAATTAAATGTATCTAATAATAACCACTCAGCTCGTGTCTGTTCAAAACCCTTCTCTTTTGCTAAAGAAATAGCGTTTGCCAAATAATCTTTATAACTCACCATTGTTTAATTCTTTCAATTTATCTGTTTGTTCAGACAATGTTAAAGCATCAATAACTTCATCTAAATTTCCTTCCATGATTTGACTTAATTTTTGTAAAGTTAAGCCAATTCTATGGTCAGTTACACGGCTTTGAGGATAGTTATATGTTCTGATACGTTCTGAACGATCTCCTGTACCTACTGCTGATTTTCTTTGTGAAGCATATTTTTGTTGTTCTTCTTGTAACTTCATGTCATATAATCTTGCTTTTAATACTTTTAAAGCTTTTTCTCTGTTTTGTATTTGTGATTTTTCTGAAGAAGTAGCTATAATACCTGTTGGTAAGTGAGTAATACGTACTGCTGAATCGGTAGTATTGACGTGTTGTCCACCTGCACCACTAGAACGATACGTATCAATTTTCAAATCTTCATTTCTAACTTCAATTTCAACATCTTCTACTTCTGGCAATACTGCAACGGTTGCTGTGGAAGTATGAATTCTACCACCTGATTCTGTTTCAGGTACACGTTGAACACGGTGTGCGCCATTTTCAAATTTTAATTTACTATACGCACCATTACCTGATACTGAAAAACTAACTTCTTTATAACCGCCATGATCACTTTCAGAAGCTTCAACAATTTCAGTTTTGAAGTTATGCATTTCTGCGTACTTAGAATACATTCTCATTAAATCACCAGCAAAAATTGCCGCTTCATCCCCACCAGCTGCTGCTCTAATCTCAACGATAACATCTTTCTCATCATTAGGGTCTTTAGGAATTAGTAATAATTTAAGTTGTTCTTCCATTTCTGGTAATTCATTTTTCAATGTTGCACTTTCTTCTTTTAACATTTCAACTTCTTCTTTATCCGAAGTTTCATTCAACATTTCTTCAATATCACTTAATTCTTCTTTTTTGCTTTTGTAGCTTCTGTAAACATCTACAGTTTTTTGTAAATCTGCTTGTTCTTTAGAATATTTACGTAATTTATCTGAATCATTAACGACATCAGGGTCACTTAACATTTCATTTAATTGTTCATATCTTTCCTCTACAATTTCTAATTGATCAAACACTACATTTCCTCCTTCTCATTTTCACTTGGAGCCACTATGTGATGTGCTCTACATCTAGGTTCGTAACTTTCATTTGCACCGACTAGAATTATTGGATCATCTGCTTTAGCCGGTTGCCCATCTATGAGTCTTTGCGTTCTACTTGAAGGGCTACCACATACTGCACAAACAGCTTGTAATTTAGTCACGTGCTCACTTAAAGATAATAATTTAGGTATAGGTTCAAAGGGTTCTCCTCTAAAATCCATATCTAATCCGGCTACAATAACCCTGTGACCATTATCTGCAAGTTGTTGTATGATACTTACAATATTTTCATCGAAAAATTGAACTTCATCAATCCCTATAACATCTACGTGTGATACATCATGAATGAGTATTTCTCTAGCTGTTGCAATATTGATTGCTTCAATAGCATTTCCATTATGTGAAACTACCTTTTCTTTATGATAACGATCATCTATAGCTGGTTTAAAAACAATGACTTTCTGTTTAGCATAAATACCTCGTCTTAAACGACGAATAAGTTCTTCTGATTTACCACTAAACATACTTCCGGTAATACATTCGATCCATCCGGAATGATAAGTTTCATACATTAAACGTTCCACCTTTTTTCAAAACATAATCGCTTAATTATATCATATTTTGAAATTTCATAAATGCTATTTTAACAATTGATTCGTTAAATCATTTTTGAAAATTTGCTTATAACTTATTTACTGGACTGGCTTATTTAAATGTTATATTAACAATCATACTTTTTCACTCACTTTAAGTTATATATTAATTACGGTAAAAATGCATTATTAACATGATTGATTTCTCACTATAAAATAAAAAAACTGCCTACAAATCCATTACAATGGCGTAGACAGTCTAAACTTAAATTAGTTATTATTTGATTTAAGACCAAATTTTTTGTTGAAGCGTTCCACACGACCATCCGCAGCAGCGAATTTTTGACGTCCAGTATAGAATGGATGTGAATCAGAAGAAATATCTAAACGAATAACTGGGTATTCATTTCCATCTTCCCACTCCATTGTTTCTGAAGATGTTTTAGTAGAACCACTTAAAAATTTAAAATCTGTAGTAGTATCTAAAAAGATAACTTTATGATACTCAGGATGAATTCCTTGTTTCATTGTTTTCAGCTCCTTTGCCCTGAACCATCTGGAACAGAGTTATTTGTGAGTTTTTTACCCAATACTGTGTAATTATAATAGTATTTAATGTAAAACGCAACCCTTTGTAACATTAAATAATAGGTTTACCTGTTTTCGTACTTTCTTCAGCTGATTTTTGTAATTGTTCAAAGAAATCTTTATTATTTTTTGAACGTTTTAACTTACGAATAAATCTTTCTGTAAAATCAGTAGAATCAGTAAATAGATTTCGAAGTTGCCATAATGTATCTAGTTCTGCTTTGCTAATTAATAATTCTTCTTTACGAGTTGAGCTTCTACCAATATCAATGGCAGGGAAAATACGACGTTCAGATAATTTACGGTCTAGATGTAATTCCATATTTCCAGTTCCTTTGAACTCTTCATAAATCATATCGTCCATTCGTGAACCTGTATCTACTAGTGCTGTAGCTAAAATAGTTAAACTACCACCCGCTTCGATATTTCTAGCTGCACCAAAAAAGGCTTTAGGTTTGTGTAGTGAAGCTGGATCAAGACCACCAGATAAAGTACGACCACTTGGAGGAATAACTAAGTTATAAGCTCTAGCTAAACGTGTGATAGAATCCATTAAAATAATAACATCTTCACCAATTTCTACTAGACGCTTTGCTCTTTCTAATAATAGCTCTGCAACTTTAACATGATGTTGAGGTGGTTCATCAAACGTTGAATGTACAACTTCTGCAGATTCTACAGAACGTTCAATATCTGTAACCTCTTCGGGTCTTTCACCTACTAATAAAACAAATAATTTAGCATCTGGTTTATTTGTAATAATTGCGTTAGCTATTTCTTTTAGTAAGGATGTTTTACCAGCTTTTGGTGGCGCTACAATAAGACCACGTTGACCTAAACCAATAGGCGTAACTAAATCCATAATTCGTGTGGAATAATTCTTAGGTTCTGTTTCTAGTAAAATTCTTTCATCTGGATACAAAGGCGTCAACGCTTGGAAGTGAGGACGTTTTTTTACTTCTTCAGCATTATGATCGTTTACAAAGTCGACCTGTAACAAACCATAATATTTTTCATTATCTTTTGGCTTACGGACTTTTCCTGTTACTTTATCGCCTCTTTTTATTTCAAATCGACGAATTTGACTTGCTGAAATGTAGATGTCTTTTTCACCCTTAGAATAGTTTACAGTTCTTAAGAAACCATAACCATCGGGTTGGATATCATCTAAAATACCCTCCATATAATAATTGCCATCTTTCTCCATTTGAGCTTCCATGATAGCTAGTACAAGTTCTTTCTTATTTAATTTGCTGTAATTAGTTAATTTTAAAGATTTCGCTTTTTGAGTGAGTTCTTTTGTAGTGTTGTTCTTGTATAGTTCGTGGAAAGATTCATATTGAGGAGATGTTCGTTCTCTTTCAGGCATAGACTTGCACCCATTTCCTTATTTTTTGTGGTAAAAAGATGATGATAGAACAGTGAACGAAAATGATTTCAAAGTTTTTCGTTAATGTAATTCATTACCTTCTAAATACTAGAATAACTATAGCAAATTTTTAATTTAAATACAAAATGATTTTTTGAAAAGTTAATATAAAAATGCCAATGCACAAATATTCTTCAATATTGTACATTGGCGTAATTGATATTAAACTTTTTTCAGATTAAACTTTATTTATTTATAATAACCTGCGATTGATTTAACTTCTAAGAATTCTTCGATACCATAGTCGCCCCATTCACGACCTAATCCAGATTGTTTATAACCACCGAATGGTAGATCTGGTTTACGACCTGCTTCGTTAATTTCCACTGTACCAGCTTCAATTGAACGAGCCACTTTGTGTAATGTGTCTTTGTCGTTACCAATAACATATCCAGCTAAACCATATTTAGTATCATTTGCAATTTCAATAGCTTCGTCTAAATCGTTATAAGTGATAACTGACATTACTGGTCCAAAGATTTCTTCTTGAGCTATAGTCATATTATTATCTACATTGATGAAAATAGTTGGACGTGCGAAATATCCTTTTTCTAATCCTTCTGGTTTACCAGGACCACCATAGAATAATTCAGCACCTTCTTCAATACCTTTATCAATATATGATTGAACTTGATCAAATTGTTTTTTACTAATAATAGGACCAACTTGAGTACCTTCTTCTCTAGGGTTACCTACTTTAACAGAACTGAATTGTTCTTTAACCGCTTTTAAGAAGTCTTCTTTAATACTATTAGGTACTAAAACACGTGTACCTGCAGTACAAACTTGTCCTGTATTATTAACAACTTTACCAGTAGTTGCTTTAGCTGCGGCTTCAATATCTACATCGTCTAATACGATATATGGTGATTTACCACCAAGTTCTAGTGATACTTTTTTGAAGTCTTTAGCTGCTTTTTCCATAATTTTTGAACCTGTAGGACCAGAACCAGTAAATGACATCATTCTTACTTTTGGATGTTCACTAAGTGGATTACCTACACCTTCACCATCACCATTTACTAAGTTAAATACGCCTTTTGGCATACCTACTTTATCGAAAATTTCAGCTAAAATTACGGCTGCGAATGGTGTTTCTTCAGATGGTTTCAACACTACTGGACTACCTGCTGCAAAAGCTGCAGCTAGTTTAAGTGATGTTTGGTTTGTAGGGAAGTTCCAAGGTGTTACTAATCCTGACACACCAATCGCTTCTTTAACAACTAAATCATCACCACGACGTTCTTCAAATTCGAAATTATCTAAAGCGTCTCTTGCTGCTGTAAAATGGTTAAGACCCATTTGGTAGTGTACATTTTCAGAAACTGATAATGGTGCACCTAATTCATCAGTAATCGCTTGAATGATATCTTCTTTTCTATTTTCATATTCTTTAACGATTTTATCTAATAAATCTCTTCTATATTCAACCGTACTATGACGGAAATCTAAATATACATTATCAGCTGCTTCTACAGCTTTGTTAACATCTTCTTCATTACCTTTGGCTACTGAGCCAATAACTTCTTCAGTTGCAGGGTTAATTACATCTATTGTTTCACCGCTAGTACTATCAACCCATTCACCATTTATATATTGTTTAGTGAATTGTCTCATCAAACTTCACTCCTTAGAATTGTTATACAACTATTCTAACCACTTTTATTAAAAGTTAAACATATCTGCTCATCATATTAAATTGAACTTGATTTGTTTTGTTTTCACTTTTTTTAAAATTAAGTAACAAAAAAAGAGATAGAGACATAAAAGTTCAACACTTCAGACAAACAATCAATGCTTTCCGAAGCAGGATTTTTAACAAACACTTAATAATGTTGTTCTAATCCTAAACGTTTATGTCCCAATCTCTTTCAAAAATCAATCACACCATCAAATACTATATGCAATTAAGTATTTTAATGGTTTAGAAACTATACGTAGTACAATTTATAAGTACTATTTAACAGTTTCAGGTTCTGGTTCAAGATTTATATTATTTTGAGCCCATTCTTCAATTGGTTTTAAAGATGCGGCTAATGAACGTCCTTTATCAGTTAGTTCATAAATAATAGTAACCGGACTAGTAGAAATTATTCTTTTTTCTACTAAACCCCAATCTCCTAATTCAGTCAATTTTATACTTAGTGCACGAGGCGTGATTGTTTTTAAGTCTCTTTTCAAATCGGAAAAATGTGCAGATTGATCTTCACATCTTGATAAATAATTAATAATCAAGCCATTCCAACTGCGTCCTAAAATTTTAAAAGTTTCTTCTAAATAAGGACAAACTTCCATGATACTCACCTCTCACTCTAATATCTTAATACTAATGCACTTAAATAAGTGCTTATAATTTTAAGTATATTAATTATACCACATTTTTTAAATAGTTTCAGTCCAAATATCTGCACCTAATTGTTTTAAATGCTCAACGATTTGTGTATAGCCACGATAAATATGTTTCACATTATAAATAGTCGTTACACCTTCGGCAATTAAACCTGCTACTATTAAGCAAGCCCCTGCTCTTAGGTCACTTGCATATACTTCTGCTCCTTTAAGTTTTGAAGGTTTAATCGTCGCAGTACCATTATCTTTATTAATGTCCGCTCCCATATGTTGTAACTCCTCAACATGCTTAAATCTCTCAGGATAAATCGTATCAGTTACAAAAGATGGCCCTTTAGTCATAAATAATAAAGGTGTGATGGGTTGTTGTAAATCCGTTGCAAAACCAGGATATACTAATGTTTTAATATCAACGCTTTGGTAAGGTTCATTCTTTCTGATAATAACCTTTTCGTCGTTCAACTCAATATCGACACCCATTTCCTTTAATTTAGAAGTTAAAGCTTCTACGTGTCTTGGAACTATATTATTGATGACTACTTCTTCACCAGCAGCTGCTGCCATACACATATATGAGCCTGCTTCTATACGGTCAGGAATCACTTGATATTCAGTACCATGTAATGTATCAACACCAGTTATTTTAATTGTTGTTGTACCTGCTCCTTTAATTTGTGCTCCCATACTAATCAAGAAGTTAGCTACATCCACTACTTCTGGTTCTTTTGCTGCATTTTCTATAACCGTTTGCCCCTCTGCATGTACTGCAGCTAGCATAATATTAATAGTGGCACCAACACTTACCATATCTAAAAAGATATTTGCACCTTTTAATTGTTTAGCTTCAATTTTCATTGATGTATTACTTGATTCATCTATTTCAGCACCTAAAGCTTTAAATCCTTTTATATGCTGATCAATTGGACGGGGACCTAAAGGACATCCACCCGGAAGACCAATAACGCATTTTTTAAAACGGCCGAGCATCGCACCCATCATATAATATGAAGCTCTTAAAGATTCAACTTTGTTATTTGGAAGTGGCGCGTTTTCTATTTCAGTGGTATCAATATCTAATTTTTTACCATTTAATTTAGTTTTAATATTTAAATCTTCTAGCAAGCTTACAAGTGTTTCTACATCAGAGATTTGTGGTAATCCATCTAAATTTACTTGCCCTTGAGCTAATAAAGTAGCCGGAATAATTGCTACTGCACTATTTTTCGCACCACTTATCTCTACTTCACCATTAAGCTTCTTTCCACCTCTAATTTTGATTACTTCTTGAGCCATATTTTTATCTCCTTTGTTTCTATCGTTTATTAAAATTTCACATTATTTGCATTATAAAATAGTTTTACTTTATTTGTAAAATAGTTCATAAATATTAAAACATCATAGCCATTTTATTCAATATACACCAATAAATATGATTAAAATGTTATTTACTTTTACCTCATGCGATTTATTTGTTTTTATTTAAAAATGACGTTTGCCTTATAAAATACGTAATAATTATAGCATAAAAAACAAGCCATTAAACCTAAGTTTAATGGCTTGTTCATTGATATTAATTATTTAGCACGGTTTGAAGTACCGAATTCTTTAATTTTACCTTTAACTGTTGCTTTAATAGCTTCACGAGCAGGTCCTAAATATTTACGTGGATCGTAAACTTCAGAATCATTGTTTAATACATCGCGAACAGCTTTTGCTGAAGCAATTTGGTTTTCAGTGTTTACGTTAATTTTAGCTGTACCGTAAGGAATTGCTTTTTGAATGTCTTTAGTTGGGATACCAGTACCACCATGTAATACTAATGGTAATCCAGTTGATGCACCAATTTCTTCCATTTCTTTGAATCCTAATTTAGGTTCGCCTTTATATGGACCGTGAACTGAACCTAAAGCAGGTGCTAAAGTATCAATTCCAGTTTTTTCAACTAGTTCTTGACATTCTTTAGGGTCTGCGTAGATAACACCGTCAGCTACTACATCGTCTTCTTGTCCTCCAACAGTACCTAATTCAGCTTCTACTGATACGCCTCTTTCGTGAGCATATTCAACCACTTTAGAAGTGATTTCGATATTTTCTTCGAATGCACTATGTGAAGCGTCAATCATAACTGAAGTGAATCCAGCGTCGATAGCTTCTTTACATTTTTCAAAGCTTGAACCGTGGTCTAAATGGATTGCAACTGGTACTGTGATGTTTAAGTCATGCATTAATCCTTCTACCATTTTAACTACAGTGTAGAATCCGCTCATGTAACGAGCAGCACCTTCAGATACACCTAAAATAACTGGTGCATTTTCTTCTTGTGAAGCTTCTAAAATTGCTTGAGTGAATTCTAGGTTATTTAAGTTGTATTGACCAACTGCATAACCATTTTCTTTTGCATCGATTAACATTTCTTTCATTGAAACTAAAGGCATTATAGTTCCTCCTTGAGTGCTTATGCACGTATTTTTCAAACTCATTATAACAAACTTAATCCTTAATTGCATTCGAATAGATGATTTAAAATTTACAATTTTCACAATCCTTACTACATCTCATTTTGCAAACGTATACAATTAAAATTATTTTTAATCATTGCATTCAATGAGACGTTTATTTAAAATATTTTAATGAATAGAATGGAGGTTAATTATGTCAAAAATACTCAATACACAATTAATTGGCATCTTCGATAGGATCGAAAAACAGTCTTTAGATATACAAATGGGAGCTCAATGCTTAGTCCAAGCTATTGGTGGCGAAGGTCATGTATATATTAAAGGATATGAAGATTTAAAATTTTACGAAGACTTTATATTGAATAGTAATGAAAAATTAAAATCCAGTCGTGCATTAGCAGATTTAAAAAATATGAATGATTTAGATACGACTGATAGAGTATTTTTATTTTCTCCTACATACAACGATGACGTTGAAAAAGATGTTCAACAATTAATTGATTTAGATGTTGATTTCGTTCTTATATGTAATCGCCCAAAAAGCGATGACTTTCCAGAGCATTTAATGCATTTCATCAATTTATCTACCCCAAGACCTATCGTTTACACTGAAGACTACGATAAAATTGTTCAACCTCACCCTATCGCGTTTAACTACATTTATTACGACATTTATACACAAATGATCGAAATGACACGTGATTTAGAATTATAAAATATTTATCAAAAAAACGCTGAACATAAAATTCTTCGACAAGTGAAAAAAGGTAATTTCTATTGAAATAATATAGAAATTACTTTTTTAGTATTTTAAATGTAAAGTTACTTATAAATACGTAGTATTTATGGCAAGACTCCTGAGGGAACAGTACTAGTTGAAGACCTTAGAAATTCTCACAGATTTATCTGTGTAGTATTTCTGGCTGAAACTGTACCCTCGGAAAGTGTAGCCATACAATACGAAGTATTGGGTATAAAGAAAGCACTAAGATGATTAAAATAAATCATCTTAGTGCTTTTATTTTGAGATTTATGTCCTGGCGTGTTTTTCGTATTATTTTTGTTGATGTTTTAATGATGCTTCAACAAAAGCTTTAAATATTGGTTGAGGTCTGTTAGGTCTTGATAAGAATTCTGGATGGAATTGACAAGCAATAAAGAAATCTTTTTCAGGAATTTCTACCATTTCTATTAATCTACCATCTGGACTAGTACCTGAGAATACCATGCCATTAGCTTCTAATTGTTCTCTATAATTATTGTTAAATTCGTATCTATGACGATGTCTTTCTTCAATATTATTTTCATTGTAAATAGAATGTGCTAACGTACCATCTTTAATTGCACATGGATATAAACCTAATCTTAATGTGCCACCTAAATCTTCAATATCTTTTTGTTCTGGTAATAAATCGATGATTGGATGTGGTGTACTTGGATCTAACTCTGCTGAATGTGCACCTTCTAAACCTAATACATTACGTGCAAATTCTACTGTAGCTAACTGCATACCTAAACAAATACCAAAATAAGGAACATTGTTTTCACGTGCATATTTAATAGCTGAAATTTTACCTTCACTTGCACGGAAACCAAATCCACCTGGTACTAAGATACCGTCTACATCTGATAAATAACTCTCAACATTATCATCTGTTACAAGACTTGAATCAATCCATTTAACAACGACATCTTTTTTGAAAGGATAGCCTGCATGTTTAAGTGATTCAACGACTGATAAATAAGCATCTTGCAAGCTTACGTATTTACCTACTAAACCGATAGTAATTTTACCATCTAAGCTATTTACAGTATCAAGTAAATGCTGCCATTCATCTAATTGAGTTTCATATTTAGCATTTAATTGTAAACGTTTGATGACAATGTCATCCATATCTTGTTTACTCAATTGTAACGGGATTTCATAAAGTGAGTCTGCATCACGACACTCAATAACGCTTTCTTTATTAATATCACAGAATAATGCAATTTTATCTTTTAAATCTTGAGTCATTTCATATTCTGAACGAACTACAATTAAGTCTGGTTGAATACCTAAACCACGCAATTCTTTAACACTATGTTGTGTTGGTTTTGTTTTCATTTCACCGGCAGCTTTAATATATGGTAATAATGTACAATGTACATACATTACATTTTCTCTACCTAAGTCGCTTCTAATTTGACGAATTGCTTCTAAAAATGGAAGAGACTCAATATCACCTGTTGTACCACCAATTTCAGTGATAACTACATCTGCATTTGTACTTTCTCCAGCTAATAATAAACGTTCTTTAATTTCATTTGTAATGTGTGGAATAACTTGCACTGTTCCACCTAAATAATCACCGCGACGTTCTTTTTTCAGCACGTGAGAATATACTTTACCAGCAGTTACGTTTGAATATTTATTTAAATTAATATCAATAAAACGTTCATAGTGACCTAAGTCTAAATCTGTTTCAGCACCGTCATCTGTAACGAATACTTCACCATGTTGATATGGACTCATAGTACCTGGATCAACGTTTAAGTATGGATCAAATTTTTGAATCGTAACTTCAAGACCTCTATCTTTTAATAATCTACCTAATGATGCAGCAGTAATTCCTTTACCTAAAGACGAAACTACGCCACCTGTTACAAATATAAACTTTGTCATAATTTGACCTCCTGAATTTTTAATAAAGCATTTAAATTAAGTATGTATTTAGTTTATGAGGAACGATGTATACGTGCGATTTACTTTGATTCGTTTTATATCATAGTCTATTTAATCATTCGTTTTAAATAATACTTATTCTACAATATTAATTACCTCATTGGAATCTTGTTTAATTAAAAATAAAAAAAGCTCCCTCTCACATATCAGTAAGGGGAGCGTATTACATTTATACACGTGTCCTATTTAAAGGAGCCCAAATAAAATTCTATCATTTTTAGGATAAAAGTCAATTAGAAATTTAACTTTGATATTCTTCGTCATCTTCCTCATCGTCGAAGTCATCTTCGTCTTCATCTTCTTCGTCAATGACAATATCATTTTCATTAATATCATCTTCAACTTGTTCATCTTCAGGATCATTTAATGTTTCTTGATCGTCTGTGACTGCTGGAATATCATCATCGTCATCCGCTTCATCTTCACCTAATAATTTAAGGTTTTTATCTTCTTCGTCATCATCATCAAGAATATCAAATTTTTGAATCGTTGGCGCGATTTTTTCTTCAATATCATCTACTGAGTACCAATCACGAATACCCCATTGGTTTTCATCAACATTTAAAAATCGACCATCTGTATTTAAATCAGTATAGAATTGTACTACACGATTCTCGATTTCATCGTATTCATAATTACCTAATTCTCTAAATTTATCGATAATATCGTATAAATTCATTGTGTCGCCTTTTTCATTTAAAAGCGTATAAGCCATATCAATAAATGATTTCTCATCTACCATTTCTTTTGTATAATCTTTAATTTTCATTATAAAATACTTCCTTTCAAAGGATTTTTATCTTAAATAAGTTGGTCAAATTTCATTAATTAATAGTAACAAAAATAAATTATAAATGACAATGGGTGTTTACGCAATCTCTGTTAATAATTTATATACTTTTCAAATAAAATATAATCTTCTGCTTGTTCTACTTCTACAAAATTACTATTAATACATAATGGACTTAATTCGTTATTTTCTCCATATAGTGTAATGGATAATACTTTAATATTATCAAAATGTTTACGTATATAGGTTGGTAATTGTCTTAACGCGCTTTCAGCAATACCTTCATTCCGATGTGTTTTATTTACTTCAATGCCTGAAATACGCATACGGTCTTCAACTTGTTCAATACCTATGAAACCAACTTTTTCATCATCTTTAAGTAAGTTGATTAAATGAATATTCGCCTCTTCTGAAGACTCATTTTCTTCTAGTTTCAAAGAGGATACATGTTTAGAATCCAAGTCCAAATAATATAATCGTTCTTTTCCAATTGGCCCTTCCTCTTTAGTAGCTGCATGCATAAAACCTGCACGTTCATATACATTCCAAGCAGATTGATTTTCAGCATCGACCACTAAATATAAGTGGTTAAAATCTGGGAATAGTGTTTGGACATACTGAGGTAGATACATCATCATTTTAGTACCGTATCCATGCCCTTGATATCGCTCATTTACTGATAATGATCGTACATAGACGACATTTTCTGGCGTATCATAGCCTTCATGTTGATAATATTGATGTAAAACAAAGAAACCGACAACTTCCCCTTCGCTATTTTTAGCTATATTAGCAACTCGGTCTTCATCATTAAGTGCCTCTTCTAATACTGATTTAGGCAAGGAAGAATATATTTGTTGTCTTTCACTCAATTCAAAATTTAATATATCTTCACGGTATCGCTCTTCAAAAACTTGAATTGTAATATCTTCAAATTGCTTTTTTGTAGTCATAAGTCAATCCCCTATTCATTTAATACTCACTTATTATATATTACTTTACCCTATTGTAATACTATTTCTCATATTAATCGAAATTACTTACACTTAAATTATCATTTTAAATATAACTGTCTTAATTAAACAATTCATTTAATAGGCCTAACTTCAACTTAATAAATAATGCAATACGTTTGATAAATTTGTATTTTAAGTTGAATATGAAATAAACTCTTGTATTTCGTTTAATTTATTATACTATTATGGGTGATGCATTTTTGATTTGAGGTGGGAGTAATATGAAAATAGGAATCGATGCTGGTGGAACGTTAATCAAAATCGTTCAAGAATCTGAACACCAACGTGAATATCACACTGAATTAACTGTCAATATTGATAAAGTAATAAAATGGTTAAATGAAATCGATTTTGAAAGTTTAAGCTTAACTGGAGGTCAAGCAAGTATTATTGCAGAACACATCTCCAAACCAACACAAATATATGTTGAGTTTGATGCTGCTTCAAAAGGGCTTGGAATTCTACTAAATGAACAAGGACATGACATCAATCAATATATTTTTGCTAATGTTGGAACAGGTACGTCTCTTCATTATTATGACGGTGAGCAACAACAACGCGTAGGCGGTATCGGTACTGGTGGCGGAATGATACAAGGTTTAGGTTATTTATTAAGCCAAGTAACAGATTATAAACAATTAACAGATTTAGCTCAAAATGGTGACAGGGATTCAATAGACTTGAAAGTAAAACATATCTATAAAGATTGTGAACCCCCTATTCCTGGCGACTTAACTGCAGCTAATTTTGGAAATGTCTTACATCATGTGAATGAAGATTTTTCAATTGAAAATAAACTCGCTTCTGTAGTTGGTGTTGTTGGCGAAGTGATTACCACAATGGCAATTACTGTTGCTCGAGAACATCAAACAGAAAATGTAGTTTACATAGGATCTTCATTTAATAACAACCCATTATTACGTAAAGTCATAGAAGATTATACTGTATTGAGAGGATTTAAACCTTATTATATTGAGCATGGTGCGTTCTCTGGAGCTATAGGTGCTTTACATTTAACATTAGATCATTAACTCATAAAAGGAGTGAATTGAAACTTATTTATTTCAATTCACTCCTTTTTATCTTAGCAAATATACTATTCAATTAGGTTGTCATTTCATTTGATAGTTTTTGTGCGGATACCACTGTACCAATCACACCAGGTTTTAAATCTATGCCTACCGCTTTGTCATCATCGCGTAATTTATCAAGCCAGTCGTCAAATACACTTGTCTCAATCTCAATTAAATCGCATTCTTCAAAATCTTCTTCTTTTACTTTTTGCGCTCTTTTCTTCAAGCTCCATACAGGCATAATTTGAGGTTTATTTTCTCTATCATCTTCAATTAAGATAAAATTCTTTTCACTTTTATTTGTCAGACCATAAACATGGTCATATTTAGCAACATCTTTAACAAATTCTTTAATTCTAATTTTATCAAGTTCAGACATTAACTCTCTCGAAATTTCATAAATATTGACTAGTTTTCCACTCTGTTCATTAGTTATATCTATGAGTACTTTATCTGTTTCATCAAATAATTCATCTAAATCATATGCGACAAAACGGTCTAAATCTATTTTCACTATCTTATCATAACTAATGTCATTATCATTTAAATATTGTTTCGCCGTTTCATCATCAGTCCAAACAGTTACATATAATTGTTCATTTTTCGTTAAACGTACTATTTTTTTATTTTTAGAAGCAAAATATAAATGTTCATTAATTAACATTTCTTTGAAAAATGGTTCTTCTTTGTAAGACATTTTACACCCTCGATTCATATATTATATTTTATCACTTAATAAAAATATTAAATGACTCATTTTCGTTAGTCAACAGAGCGATGATGCTATACCGTACTTATTCATTGATTGGATTAATCATTTATACTAATTAATGATATTATTAGTGTTTCTTTTTTATAAAATACCCTTGAAAATTAAGCTATTGTACTTAAAATTCAAGGGTCGCTATTTTATTTAACTTTTAAATCATTTAAAAATGCTTCTTCCATTTGTTGAATATATGCTTTATCTTTACCATGCCATATACATCCAAATCTTGAATTGACTTTATTGACGCCGTACCAGTCACCGTCGTAATAAGATAATGGATATAATACTCCTTTTTTCACGTATTTAAGAATAGTGTTAAAGAAATGGTCATTATTACCATCAGAAAAGTAACTATAAAATTTATGGTATCCATTAGTTAATTCATCAGCTAGTAATAACATACTAGTAGAACCATTTTGTCTAAAGTTTAAATCTATTGCGTAAACATCATTATGTTCATCTAATAACAAGTCAAACCCTGCCACACCGAAGAAGCCTAAACTTACTCCTATTGACATAATCTCTCTACCAGCATCAATGACGTGTTGTGGTACATCTTCAACGTTTTCATTACCATTATAAAAGCCATATTCATTGGTTAATTGTCTAGCTGTTCCTAAATATTGAATCCCTATATCTTCTGAATAAGCAAATTGAACACAGTAATTTTGAACAGCTTCAATTTTTTGTTCAATGATTAATTGTTCTGTAGCTTCAGTTGCATCTTTAATACGTTTTTTAGCCTTAGCTAAATCTTGATTATTATAACAAATCATCACTCCGTATCCACCAGCAGTTGGTAAATCGTCTCCCGGTTTAATAACAAATGGATAATTCCAATGTTCTATAGCTTCATCGAATTGCTCTATAGGTATAATTTCTCTTTGAGGAAGATATTTACCATTCGTCCATTCTGGTATTCTTGCTTTATTATTCAAAGCTACAAATACATCTTTGTTTAAAGCGTAGTATGATTTTTCAAGTACATCTTCGTCATGTATATATTGAAAATATATCTTTTTTCTTTCTTCATGTGCTAATTTTTTAATTAATGATTCATATGTTTGTTGATCACTAAACTTATAAATACTTGGTGGAATACGTTTTCCTACCTCTTCAAATAATTTCTCTAGCTTATCAGTTACACTTGCTTCATGCACTATAACGGGAAACTGATTCGCAATAAGTAATTCTCGCCCTGTTAAAAAATTAGACTGATGTTCATCTGGTTTAAGCCATGGGTTAGAAATGTATGAAGGTCTAGAAGTATATACTACATTATCCTGGTATAAATCACTTAAAGTTAATTTTGGACTATATACATTTTCACTCATTATTTCACATGTCCCTTCATATGATGATGTTCTTCAACAATTTCATTGAATAACGACGTATCATTTATTAATTCTAAACCCATTAATGCCATAATTTTTGCCCCTTTAATTAATGCTTGATCCCCTTGTAAACTTGCTGCCGCTTCTCTAAAACGATGCGTATGACCTACAAGATTTCTAGAACCAATTTTAATATGGGGATGTATTGTTGGAACTACATGGCTGACATTACCAGTATCTGTAGAACCATAACCAAAATCATCATCAATGACCGCTTCTCCCATTTCAGTTGCGTATTTCTCAAATAAATCATCTAATTTAGGAGATTTAATAAGTTCATTCACTCCATTTTGAATAGGACCAAATTCATAGTCGCAACCCGTTTGAATAGCAGCTCCACGTGCAATTTGTTTAACCTTTTCAGTTAATACGTCTAGCTCTTTTCTTGAAGTGGCTCTTGTATAAAATCGTGCATGTGTAAAGTCAGGGATGATATTGGCAGCTTTACCGCCATCTAAAATCACACCATGAACACGCTGACTTTTTTTAATATGTTGTCTAAGTTGCGCTACACCATTGAAATAAGAAATCATTGCATCTAATGCATTAAGTGCTTCATCTGCATTTTCAGATGCATGCGCGCTTTTTCCGTAAAATTTCACATCTAATACATCTACTGCAAGTGTATTAATCGTTCTATAAGTTTCGTTGCCAGGATGTACCATTAAAGCAATATCAATATCATCTATAATGCCTGCTTTAACGTAAGAGGCTTTGGCACTACCATTCTCCCCACCTTCTTCTGCTGGGCAACCTAAAACAACTACAGAACCACCTATATGATCAATAACTTGTTTTAAAGCAATACCACCTAATGTACTTGCAGTTCCTATAATATTGTGACCGCAAGCATGTCCTAAACCGGGTAACGCATCATATTCTGCTAAGAAACCAATCACTGGGCCCTCTTTATCAGATTCATATGTTGCTATAAAACCTGTAGCATGTCCTGCAATATCAGTTTCGATTTCAAAACCATTTGCTTTTAATGTATCAATCAATGTTCTAGATGCAAAAATTTCTTCATTTCCTAGTTCTGGTCTTTCATGTATGCGATGACTCATTTCTACATATTCGTATTTATTATTTTCAATATAATCTAATATATTTTGCTTTTCGCTCATATTACCTAACTCCCATTCTACTAATCCACTATCTTTCTAAAGATACCCATAAACTTTATCGTTCAATTAATTATTACTCATTTTATCGGATTTACTTTTAAATGTCATTACATTTATTAATGTTTACACAATTTTCTTACAATTCAAACTTGTAATTTAACCATTAATCATTCTTACCTTAAAATTGTAAAAACAAAATAGTATTGTTACAATTTAGTTATTCATTAAATGAGTTTGTACGTATATTCAAGGAGGGTAATATATAATGGCAAAAATGAACGTAGAAAGTTTCAATTTAGATCACACTAAAGTGGTAGCACCATTTATTAGATTAGCAGGTACTATGGAAGGCTTAAATGGCGATAAAATTAATAAATATGATATTCGCTTCAAACAACCAAATAAAGATCATATGGAAATGCCTGGATTACATTCTTTAGAACATTTAATGGCTGAAAATATTAGAAATCATACAGATAAAGTTGTTGATTTAAGTCCAATGGGTTGTCAAACTGGTTTCTATGTATCATTCATTAATCACGATGATTATGATGATGTATTAAACATAGTTGAAAAAACATTAAACGATGTTTTAAATGCAACTGAAGTTCCTGCATGTAATGAAGTTCAATGTGGTTGGGCAGCAAGCCATTCACTTGAAGGTGCAAAAGAAATTGCACAAGCATTCTTAGATAAACGTGACCAATGGCATGATGTATTTGGAGAAGGTAAATAATAAACTTAATCATAAAGAAAAGACGTTATCCTAAAATGGATAACGTCTTTTTTTACATATTGCTATTATTATAATTTTTTAACTAACCCCATAATAACGAATTGTAGAGGTAGTCTTAACCATAAAGCCCATGCTGGTACTTGTTTATCTCCTAGTGGTAATTTCTTTCTAGCCATATAAACATTAGCTGGTAAAACTGCTAATAGGAATAAATTAATACCTTTTTTCAACCAACTTGCTGGGCGTTTAATTAATAAAGCTACACCAAAGAATATTTCAAATACACCAGTGACAAGAACCGCTGTCTTTTGTAATGGTAAATAATCAGGAACAATCGTTCTAAAATTTCTTTCATGTGTAAAATGTAGTACACCTGCTGATCCAAATACTAAACCTAAAGTCCATCTTAATAATTTCATTCGTGTTCCACTCCCATTTCTTTTAAATAACTTTTTCCATATTCGGGTAATTCTACGTTGAAATTATCTGCAATTGTAGCCCCAATTGAGCTAAATGTTGTATCACCTGGTAATTCATGATAGTCCTTAATTTTTGGACTAAACATTAATACTGGTATATATTCTCTCGTATGGTCTGTGCCGTCTGCTGTTGGGTCATTACCATGATCTGCTGTTATAATAACTAAATCATCTTCATTTAAATTTTCGATGAGTTCAGGTAATCTTTCGTCGAAGTCTTTAATCGCTTGAGCATAACCTGGTTTATCGCGTCGATGTCCATAAAGCGCATCAAAGTCAACTAAATTTAAAAAGCTTATACCATTGAAATCTTTTTTAACTACATTTATTAATTGATCCATACCGTCCATATTACTTTTAGTACGAATAGCTTCTGTAACGCCTTCACCATCATAAATATCATTAATTTTACCGATAGCGATAACATCGTAATTGTTTTCTTTCAATGAATTCATAACAGTTTTACCAAATGGTTTTAATGCATAGTCATGTCGATTAGAGGTACGTGTAAAGTTACCTGGTTCACCAACATATGGACGTGCTATAATTCTACCGATTAAATATTTAGGATCTTTTGTTAATTCTCTAACCTTTTCACAAATATCGTATAGTTCTTCAAGTGGGATAATATCTTCATGTGCAGCAATTTGAAGTACTGGGTCTGCACTAGTATAGACGATTAAATCGCCAGTTTTCATTTGGTGTTCTCCCCACTCATCAATGATTTGTGTACCTGAAGCGGGTCTATTGGCAACAACCTTACGACCAGTCATTCTTTCTATTTCTTCAACTAATTCATCTGGAAATCCATTAGGATATACTTTAAATGGTTGCATAATATTTAATCCCATAATTTCCCAATGACCAGTCATTGTATCTTTTCCAACTGATGCTTCACTTAACTTTGTGTAAAAAGCTTGTGGTTGGTCAACTTTAGAGACAACTGGTAAAGAATCAATATTGCCAAGACCTAATTTTTCTAAGTTAGGTAATGACTGATTAAATCCTTCAAGTGTATGTTTTAAAGTGTGTGAGCCTTCATCATTAAATGCTGCAGCGTCAGGTCCTTCTCCTATACCTACCGAGTCCATTACAATAAGATGAACCCTTTTAAATGGTGTAGTCATTATTTACATCTCCTACTCCGTAATTATTTTGTGAATTAATGTTGGTGTATGACTTTCACTATCAATTCTAATACTTTCATTCAATTTATCAAATATATCATCAATATTTTCTTTATTACTATGAATCGTCAATATAGATTCACCGGCTTTGACTTTGTCGCCAACTTTTTTATTTAATACTATGCCAACACTTAAATCAATCACATCTTCTTTAGTCTGTCTACCGGCACCTAACATCATTGATGCAACACCTATCTCATTTGCAATCATTTCTGTTATATAGCCATCTTGTTTTGCAGCGTAATCAATTTTAAATTTTGCATAAGCAAGATTTTCTGGATGATCGACAATAGAAGCATCGCCACCCTGATTACTAATAAATGATTTAAATTTTTCCAATGCTTTACCGGATTCAATAGATTGTGTTAGATATTCACGTGCTTCATCAAGTGTTGATGCTTGTTTAGCAAGTACTACCATTTGTGATCCTAAAGTAAGTACTAATTCCGTTAAGTCATCTGGACCTTGACCTTTTAATGTTTCAATAGCTTCTTTTAATTCTAAACCATTACCAATAGCATTACCCAGTGGCTGGCTCATGTCTGAAATAATTGCCATCGTATTTCTACCTACATTATTTCCAATTCGTACCATAGCATGGGCTAAAGCTTCTGCATCTTCAATCGTTTTCATAAATGCGCCGCTACCAGTTTTAACATCTAAAACAATTGCATCGGCACCAGCCGCAATTTTCTTACTCATTATAGAAGATGCTATTAAAGGAATAGAGTTGACTGTTCCTGTAACATCTCTTAATGCATATAATTTTTTATCTGCAGGAGTCAAATTACCAGATTGTCCCATAACGGCTACTTGGTTTTCATTAACAAGTTTAACAAATTCATCTTCTGATAATTCAACATGGAAACCTTTTGCTGATTCAAGTTTATCAATTGTACCACCAGTATGTCCTAATCCTCGTCCACTCATTTTCGCGACTGGTACACCTACTGAAGCCACTAAAGGAGCTAATACTAGTGTAGTAGTATCACCAACACCACCTGTTGAATGCTTATCTACTTTAATTCCATCAATATTTGATAAATCAATGACATCGCCTGAATTTACCATTGCCATAGTTAAATTTGCACGTTCTTCTTCAGTCATATCTTGGAAGAAAATAGCCATTGCCAAACTAGATGCTTGATAATCAGGAATATCGCCATTCGTATAACCTTTAATGAAAAAGTCTATTTCTTCTTTTGTTAATGCATACCCGTCACGTTTCTTTTCAATTATATCTATCATTCTCATAAACAAAGCCTCCTTTTAGATGGTTGTTTCTTGATTTAATATGATTTACTTTGCTGAAATGATTTAATAGTTTGAATCAGACTCTAAGCCTTGGATAATTTGTACACCAGCACTAGCTCCAATACGTGTAGCACCAGCTTCTAGCATATTATTAAAATCTTCTAAATTTCGAACACCACCAGATGCTTTTACTTCTAATGCTTCTCCTACAGTATCTTTCATTAATTTAACATCAGAAGCTGTAGCGCCTCCACCAGCAAAACCAGTAGATGTTTTTACAAAGTCTGCACCAGCTTCTTTTGCAATTTTGCAAGCTGTTACTTTTTCTTCATCAGTTAATAATACAGTTTCAATTATGACTTTTACTGTTTTACCATTTGATGCTTTTACAACACTTTCAATATCATCCTTTACTTCATCTAATCGACCATCTTTTAATGCACCAATATTAATAACCATGTCTATTTCAGAAGCACCATTTTCAATGGCATTTTTAGTTTCAAACGCTTTTACTTCTTTAGTTGATGCACCAAGTGGAAAGCCAATTACCGTACAAACGAGTACGTCAGTTCCTTTTAATTGTTCAGCTGAATACTTAACATGTGTTGGATTTACACAAATCGATTTGAAGCCATATTCTTTTGCTTCATTAATAATTTTATCAATTTGTTCACGTGTTGATTCAGGCTTTAATTGTGTGTGATCTATAAATTTTACATAATTCATTAAAAGGTCCTCCTCACTTATTTACATTGAATACAAACTCTATATTTTTCTATGTTAAGCGAATGTATTCAATAAACATACCCTTCATATATATAGTACAAAAATTAGCAAAAAAATTAAACAAATGTTATCTTAAATATGATTAAGTAATTAAGGAGAAGATGACAAATGACAAATGGTACACCTCATATTCAACCAAATGGAGTAAAAATCGCTAAAACTGTATTAATGCCCGGAGATCCTCTTCGTGCAAAATATATTGCAGATAACTTTTTAGAAAATGTTGAACAATTTAATGAAGTACGTAATATGTTTGGATACACAGGAACTTATAAAGGAAAAGAAATTTCAGTAATGGGTTCTGGTATGGGTATTCCTAGCATTGGAATTTATTCTTATGAATTATTCAATTTCTTTGATGTTGAAACAATCATTCGTGTAGGTTCATGTGGTGCCTTGCAAGAAAACGTTAATTTATATGATGTCATCATTGCACAAGCCGCTTCAACTAACTCAAATTATGTAGATCAGTATCACATTCCAGGTCATTTTGCGCCGATTGCTGACTTTGATTTAGTTACTAAAGCCAAACAAGCAGCTGACAAAATTGGTGCTGTATCACATGTTGGTAACGTATTATCATCAGACACATTCTATAATGCAGATGATAAATTTAATGATGCATGGAAGAAAATGGGCATTTTAGGTATTGAAATGGAATCAGCAGGTTTATATTTAAATGCTATTCATGCTGGCAAAAAAGCATTAGGCGTATTTACTGTTAGTGACCACATTTTAAGAGATGAAGCTACAACAGCTGAAGAACGTCAAACTTCATTTACTCAAATGATGGAAATAGCACTTGAAATTGCCGAATAATTAAAACATAAAAAAATAGAGATTAAGTGATGTCTTTCATAGATAACACTTAATCTCTTTTTATAACCTCAAGAATATTACTATTATTAGTTTAATATTAAAAAGCATGGTTCATCGTCAAACCATGCTTTTCTTAATCGTCATTATTTACCAAGGTAAGATTGTAACATCCAATTATGTTTATCTACTGATGTTTGCATACCGATAAACATATCTTCAGAAACATCGTCACCAGCTTCGCCAGCAACTTTGATAGCTTTTTCTAATTGATTAGAAATATTTGTAAAGTCTTTAGATAATTCTTCTACCATTTGTTCAGCAGCATAACCTTTTCCTGCTTCATCAATAATTGACATATCTAAACTTTCTTTCATAGTACCAACAGGGTTACCGCCTACTGCTAAAATACGTTCTGCTAAATCGTCAACATATTGTGCTGCTTCATTATATAGTTCTTCAAATTTAACATGTAATGAGAAGAAGTTAGGTCCTTTTACATACCAATGGAAATTGTGAAGTTTAGTATACGCTACAGTCCAGTTTGCAACTTGTTGATTTAATTCTTTTACTACTTCTTGATTATTTGCCATATTAATATACGCTCCTTTGAGTTATCGTTTTATTGATTGCACATACATTATATTAGAATTATTATAATCTGTAAAGGAATATGACACTTTAATTTATAATAATTCTAATCTAGTTCATAAACCTTTCACATTTATATTACCCCAATAAAACATATTTAAAAACTGAAAATACATTTGTTTTTAATTTAACTAATATTTTCATTCTCAATTAGTCGTTTATAATTGAGAATGAACTAATTTAATCTTTTGATTATTATCTAAAAAGAATGATGCCTCATAATCATTTGGTTTATGCCAATGTGTCTTCCACATTTTATCTCTATTATTTGCAAATAATTGATAACCGAAATTCCTAATTGGTTTAGGAATAATACGCAATAGTACGCCTAACAATTTATACTGATTTGGTAAAGATGTAATTAATGATGCTATTGCTGTTGATTGATATTCCAAATGATCACCATCTAGAACTATCACACTATTTCTATTTTTTGCTTCTGGATGTTTATCAAATAATTTTTGACCATAGTCACCTTCTAAAGTAGCAAATTCGTATTTATGTGATAATCCATTTTGGATTAGCCATATTGCATAGTTATAACAATATACACAATTGCCATCATAATAAATAATTGCCATATTAAACACCACTCCTTACTTTCTCATTACTCATTTTTCCTATTTGAAAATTTATAAACCAAATTAAGCCTTTCATATACAAAAAATAAGTTGATTTTATGAAAATCTACTAATTACCGTTACATAACTTGAATGGCAATAGTTGAACGACTCCATAAAATCAACTTATTATTAATCTTGGTTAACCTTCACAATTCTAGTATATTTTAAGAATTGTTGTGTATACTTCTCTTGTATTTCTTCTAAAGTGTCGTATGTGACACCTATAATATGCCAATTCGGGTTAAAATGATAAAATGAGTCTTTGTCTTTAGACCATTTAATCATATTACCTTCTTTATTATATCTAGGCAATGTTACTTCATAACCTTCTAGTACGTTAATATATGTTTGGAATATATCTGGATCGATTCTATTAAAGTTATCAATAACAAGGTAACTTTTATCTTTTTTAGGCATATTTTGAGTTATAAAACCTTCACGATAGTATAGAGCGCCACTTTCATTAGGTAAATACTTACCGTATAGCATATCTTCACTAAAATCCGGATGGCCTGTTGTAATGATAGGATTAGCATTTGTTTTTTGTAATAAATCATTAGCGGCTTTTAAGCCTTCTTCTTTTTTATCAACTACTAATAAAATAAATGGTTTAAGTGTATTTTCTTGTTGGTTTTCTTCTAATAAATGAGATTTTTCTACAGTTTCAAATGGATTTTTAATACCATTATTATCGCTCATTTCTAAAATAGCGTCATATTGTACTTGTGACATACTTGCAATAGCTTGTTTTGCATTTTCTTGAAGAAAATATAAGTTTTTAAGTTTAGGGTGTTTATTTAAATAACTCAATGAAATTGGCGTAATATGTTTACCAAACATGATTTCAATTGCCGTACTATTAGTTCTACCAGGAATTGGTGGCTTTTCATGTATATGTATAGAAACCTCACCAATACCTATAACAGATTGGTTTTGGTATTTATTGTAAATAATTACATTATCTCCAACTTCTAATTGTGTGTAAAAATGATATCCATTTCTTTTAATGCCATTATATGTGTGAGTAAAAATAGTATAATTTTTACCAGGTTCAAAATCTTCAGTTTCAGACATAAAGAAATAACGCGGTATTTTTGTTTCGCCTTTTCCAAGTTGAATGATTAAATCAAATTCTTCTTTTCTAATTTGATTAAATAACGTTTCTTTCATATTACTCATACGAAAATCTAACGCTTCGCTTCGTTTTAAATAATCAGTTGTTAAAGGTTTTAGTACTTCATTAAAACGAAATTCAACTCTAATTTTATTTTGGGCGCCAGCTTGGACACTAATGATTTCACCAAAACCAAGTAGCCCTGTATCAGTTTGAACTTGATAAAAAATGACTTGGTCTCCAGCTTTAGCTTTTTTAAATGCTCTATATCCTTGAGTTGGATTAAATTGCGCACCTGATTCAAATAATGTCGTTTGACCTACTAAAGGTTCATTATGATTCCACCTATTATAACCACAATTTAACCAAAAGTAATTAATTTCTTCTGTCATCACGAATCTCCTCACCTTATTATATGTAAAATAAGTTTTTGTAATTACCTTATTATATCTAACAAAACGACGCTACTACAACTATTTTCACATATTTTATTAAAAAACAGACCAATGACACTTATCATTAGTCTGCGCATGTGTATACTATCAATAAAAATTATTATGCTATTTAATGTGTAGGTAGGAATGAGCCTAATAATGGTAACAAATTAATCATTATGCCGCCTATTGATAGCATAAAACTACTTTCTTTGTCTCGAATTGTAAGAATAGCACTAATAACTCCCACAATAGCAACTATTCTCGGTATTATAAATGATGGATAATGTGGCATATTAAAAAACACACCTGCACCTGAAATGACACCACATAATAAAGAAATATATAAAAATTGTTTCATAATTATGAACATCCTTTGTATTAAATATATAAGTTTATATATAACTAATAATTAAAGAAAAATCTCCTTCAAATATATTATCGAGATCTTCTGAAGTTAATACAAAATGACTTCCTTTTTGTATATTAAATACTTCACCATCTGTAATAAGTTTACCTTCACCTTCAATTACTGAAACTAAGCAAAATTCACGTGGTTTCATATAATTTAATGTGCCAGAAATTTCCCATTTTACTATAGTAAAGAAATCATTAGATACAATATGCGTACATTGGTGACTTTCTATAATTTCTTTTTCTGGAATAATATTAGGTAAATCACTATTAAATTCCATCACATCTAAAGCTTTTTGTATATTTAACTCTCTAGACTCGCCTGTATGTTTGGCTCTTTTATAATCATAAATACGATAGGATATATCGGATGACTGCATCACTTCATATGCAATAATTCCTGATCCTATACTATGAAGTGTTCCAGCTGGTACAAAATAAAATTCGCCAGGCTTAACTGTTACTTTCTTTAAATCATTTTCAAATGTTCCTTGTTCTAGTTGTTGTTGAAAAACTTCTTTAGATTCTGCAGTTGTGCCTAAAACAATTTCAGAGCCTTCTTCCGCATCAATAATGTACCAACACTCTGATTTACCATATTGGCCATTTTCATGTTCATAAGCATATGAATCATCTGGATGTACGTGAATAGATAAAGGCGATTCAGCATCTACTATCTTTGCGAGCAATGGAAAATCTTTACTTGGAAATTCACCGAATAATTCTCGATGCTCTGCCCATACTTTATCTAATGTTTGGCCTGCATAAAGACCATTGGTAATTTCATTGGTACCATTGGGATGTGCTGAAATACCCCAGCATTCTCCAATATGTTTGCTAGGAAGATTGTACCCAAATGATTCTAATTTATTACCACCCCATAATTTTTCATGAAAAATAGCTTTTAAAAACAGCGGCATTACTACACCTCCATTACTCTCGTTGTATATGTTAATCAATTGTTAGTGATATAAAAATCTCCTAACATAGGTTCTAATAATATGTATATGTTACTTTAGTTTGAAATGTTATAAACTCATTTCAACTCACTACATGTGATTGTATCATAATTCATAATTCAATGGTTATGTTGATTTTGATAAATATTTACAAGACAATATTATCTTTATATTTTAATTAACGATTCTATTATAAAATAAATGGTTCTCGTTATTATAACAATATATTGCAATGATGATAAGTTATAAAATTCCTCATTTTAATCATAAAAATATTCCATATTTATTATAAATAAAAAAACTTAGGGGACGATTGAAATATATCCCCTAAGTCATTTTATAATTTGAACTTATAATTAATTATTCATATGCTTTTAGAGCATCTTCAATTGTTGATTCTCCAGATAAAATTTGGAATTCTTGATTACTGAATTTATCTGAAGTTACAACATATTTTAGAACTCGTGCAACATCTTCACGTGGAATTGTGCTATAACTATCGAAATATAAATCCGCTTTAATTTTTCCAGTACCTGCATCATCTTTGAGGCCACCTGGATGTACAATTGTATAATTTAAATCTGAATGTCTTAAATAATCATCAGCATAATGTTTTGCAATCGTATATGGTTTTAAATCCCCACTTGCGTCAAACGCTTCTCTTCTTGAATCATAAGTTGAGACCATAACATAATGTTTGATACCTGCTTTTTCACTTGCTTTGATTGTTTTAACAGCACCATCTAAATCTACATAAAAAGTTTTGTCTGCACCTGTACTTCCACCTGAACCAACAGAGAAAATCACTTTATCAAATGATTGGAATTTGTTTGTTAAGTCTTCGATACTATCATTTTCAACATCAATATTTAGAGCTTTAATGTCATTATTTTCTAATTCTGACACTTGCTCCTCTTTTCTAACACCGGCAGTAAAGTCAACATTATCTTCTTTTAATTGATCTACTAATTTAGAACCTACGCCACCGTTAGCACCAATTACTAATATACTCATTCCAACGTCCTCCTTTTTATTTCTTGTAATAACTCATTTACCACTTAAATATCCAATTAAACTTCCATTATATTATTGACCTTAATTTCAAACCATTGTATATTAATATATGAACAAGTATTCATATATTAAGAGGTGTTCGTATGACTGAAAGTAAACTTGAAACATCCCATCATCAAACATTAGAAAGAGTTACTGATATTTTCAAAGCTTTAAGTGATATAAATCGTATTAGAATCATGGAATTGTTAGCAACTGGTGAATCTAGTGTAGGGCATATTTCACACACATTAGACCTATCACAATCTAATGTTTCTCATCAACTTAAATTATTAAAATCAGTCAACCTAGTTAAATCTAAACGACAAGGTCAAAGTATGATTTATTCTTTAGATGATCAACATGTCTCTACCCTATTAAAGCAAGCTATTCATCATGCGAGTCATCCAATAGAAGGTGAAAAATAATATGACAACACAACATCCTCATGATCATTCTCATGGTCATGTACACACAAATAATAAAAAAGTTCTATTTATCTCGTTTCTTATTATCGGACTATTTATGTTAGTAGAAATCATTGGTGGTTTTTTAGCTAATAGTCTTGCATTACTGTCCGATGGTTTTCATATGTTTAGTGACTCTTTATCACTTTTTGTAGCGTTAATCGCATTTATCTATGCAGAAAAACATGCAACTACATCTAAGACTTATGGCTATAAACGTTTTGAAGTATTAGCAGCACTTTTTAATGGCGTGACGTTGTTTGTCATTAGTATTTTAATAGTAATAGAAGCAATCAAACGATTTTTCGCACCACCTGAAGTACAATCGAAAGAAATGTTTATTATTAGTTTAATTGGTTTAATCGTTAATGTTGCAGTTGCAATTTTAATGTTTAAAAGCGGTGACACGTCACATAACCTTAATATGAGAGGCGCTTTTTTACATGTACTTGGTGACTTATTTGGCTCCATCGGTGCGATTGTAGCAGCCATTTTGATTTGGACATTAGGTTGGACTATCGCTGACCCTATCGCTAGTATTTTAGTGTCCGTCATTATTTTAAAAAGTGCATATGGTATAGCTAAATCTTCAATCAACATTTTAATGGAAGGAACACCTAGCGATGTTGATTTAGATGCAATTATACAGTCGCTAACAAATCATAGCGTTATCCAAAGTGTGCATGATTATCATGTTTGGACTATTTCTAATGATTTAAATGCCTTAAGTTGTCATGCAGTTGTTGCTGATACGTTAACTATCAAAGAAGGAGAACAACTACTTAAGCAAATTGAACATGACTTATTGCATTTAAACATCCAACATATGACGATTCAACTTGAAACAGCAAATCATGATCACGATGACGCGACATTATGTTCAGGCATTCATGGTCAAGAACATCATCATTAAATAAAAAAATTGCCTCTCCATGCTTCAAATTAACTTGTGGAGAGGCAACTTCTATTTTATATAAATTTATCAAATATAAAATCTCTAGCAGGTACTTGTTTAGCTTCAAATCCCTCTAAAAATTCTTCATTATCAAATGCAACTTTAACTCTTTCAATTGAAATATCAGTTTCTGTAATAGTAACAATACCATAAACAGCATTTGAACCGTTATTTAATCCAACAGAACCTGGATTAAAATACATTTTATTTTTATCGTCAAACATATGCAATCTGTGATTATGACCAAAAATAATTAAATCTGCATCTTTATCTGCAAATAATTGTGTCATTTCTTGTTCATCATCTTTGACTATAGGACTAAAAGGTACTTCATCTATAGGAGAAGATAATTTATCATTTTCAATCTCATAGTGTATAAATAACACTTTTTTACCGCAAATTTCTTTTTCGATAAATCGAGGTAATTGATTTAATTCTTCATAATATTCTTCATCTAAATGGCTAGCAATCCATTGATGATGTTCGTAAAACTTATCTTTTAAATCTTCCGGATAAGGAGTGCCGTTTACAACCGACATAATAGCTTCATCATGATTACCTGCAATCATTTCCATATCATCGCGATCGAAAATATGGTCTAATACTTTGTTTGTTTCATGTCCGATTCCGATATTATCTCCAAGATTATAAATTTTTTCAATATCTTCTCTACTATCAATATCATCTAATACAGTTTCTAATGCATCAAAGTTACCATGTACATCAGTTATAATTGCAAATTTCATGATGATATCTCCTTTCATATTAAATTCATTAGAACATTTTAACACTTAATACCCTATTATGTTAGATATTAATTTGAAAAAGTCCAAATTTTTGATATTGTATTTATATTAACAAAAAGGAGTGCTTAAAATTTGTTTAAATATTATAACTTAGCATTTAAGAATGCTAAACCCCAGAATCTTAAAGCAATATTATTTACATTAATAAGCTTTATCGTCATTTTCTTAGTCGGTAGAGTTGCAATGGCTATGATTGGCCAACAAATGATGCAATTACAAATGATGATGCAATTCGGTCAACCAGCAGGACCATTACTTATTCCAATTATTGGTGTAGCTGTATTAGTCATCTTATTATTTATATTTTTAGGTTATCAGTTATTAGCTGGTGCTATAAATGTTATTTCTAGAGCTATCAGAAAAGATAAAGTTAAATTCTCTGATTTATTTATCGCCTTTAAAAAAGGTCACTATGCTAAAAGTTTATTACTAGCATTAATTACAATATTAATGATTGTTATCATGTCAGTCATTTTATATTTTGTAAATAAATTATTAAACTTGGCACTTTCACCATTAGTTAGTGCTTTACAAGGTCCTTTAAGCAAAATGGATAATCCAATGCCAGCATATTTAACATTCCAAATTGCTGTAACATTAATCGTTGGATTTATCACATCTATCTTTTATTGGTTCTTCTTTGTTTTAATCATTAATTACACTGCAGCATATACTGAAAATCCAAAACAATCTGCTATGACAAGTGTTAAAGATGGATTTAAAGCAATTAAGAATGGTCATAAAACATGGTTGAAATTCTTTATTGGTATTTTATTAATTAATTTACTAATAACAATTATTACTCGTGTACTAGTAACGTTAGTACAAATGGCAACTGGTAGTATGTCACAAACTGTTGCTCAAATCTTATTAGTAACACTTCAAATCATTGTTATTTTAGTAACACTATTTATCTACTATGCTTTACTTATGGGTATCGTTCAATACTTTATTCGCCGTGGCGAAAAAGTTACAACTAACTCTAAAAAGAATAAAGCTAATAAAGCAGTTGCAAATAAAGACACAAATAATAAAACTACAAAAACACAAGATTTACAAGATACAACTAAAGATAAAGTTGATCAACATTCATCTGATTTAAAAGATAACGCAAAATCTACTACTCAAGATTCTAAAAAAGAATTAAACGATAAAGCTACTCAACACAAAGATGATTTATCAAATTCTACAACATCTCATAAAGATAATTTAGAAGAAACAGCTAAAGATACAATTGATAAAAATAATCCTAATAATAAATAATTAATAATAAAGGTCGAAGTACAAATATTTAAAATTGTACTTCGACCTTTTTATTATATCTATTTCAATCAATATCTTAACTTAGAAAATGTTTTTTTAAGTATTTGGCTGCGCCATCTTCTTCATTAGTATATTCAGTTACATCGTCTGTTAATGATTGAATTTCTGTACGAGCATTTTTCATTGCAACTGTATAATGTCCAAATTCAAACATAGCTCTATCGTTATCACTGTCACCTATCACAAGTGTTTCTTCTTGTTTAATATTAAAGTATTCAATCATTTCTTTGATACCTGTACCTTTATCAGTATTATAAGCCATTGTTTCAGCGTTATAACGTGAAGAGTTAGATACACTAATATTTAGTAATACTTTATTTTGTTGAAGTTCATCACGAAAACGACTAATTTTATCTAAGTTTGTATTAAATAGATATATTTTTGAATAATCCTTTTCAGGAAATTGATCTACCCATTGAATTTTATCTTTTATGGCTTCTCGTCTTGATGCCCATTCGCTTTGTCCTACATTATTAGGAGGCGTTTCACTGCCACTCACCATTTCACTCATCCAAGATTGATCTTCTTTTAATACTAGGCGTTGTTCACCAAATGGGAATACTTCATAATAAATGTGATGTTGTTGTGCTAATTTCACAATTTGATTCACAGAATCTAAAGACATACTATGCTTAAATATATTTTTATCATTGACTTCACCAGTTGTACCGTTGGAACTTATAATACCATCAACTAAAAAACCTTCTGGTACTAGTTGATGAATTTCAGAATATGAACGCCCAGTCGCTAAGAATACTTTGAATTCATTATCTTTTAGTGAATTAATGACGTCTCTAGTATATTCAGATGCTCTATTATCTTCATGTAAAATTGTACCATCCATATCTAAAAATATCGCTTTTATGTTGTCCATATAATCCTCCAATATGTTAAGTTCTATATTACTTAAAATTTTGTCACTTATTTAAGAAAAGTGCAATAAAAATAATCCCTTTTTAGTCAACTCATAACTAAAAGGGATTATCCTTATATCAACATGTTAAAGTTTCTTAATACCAAAATTATGGTATTCATCACTTTTAATTTTTAAATTTATTCAACTGTAACTGATTTTGCTAAGTTACGTGGTTTATCAACATCAAGATCTCTGTGTAGCGCTGCATAATAAGAAATTAATTGTAGTGCTACTACTGAAACTAATGGTGTTAATAATTCATGAACATGAGGAATGACATACGTATCTCCCTCTTTTTCTAAACCTTCCATTGAGATAATACAAGTACTAGCACCACGTGCAGCAACTTCTTTAACATTACCACGAATAGATAAGTTTACATTGTCTTGAGTAGCTAAAGCAATAACTGGTGTACGATCTTCAATTAATGCAATCGTACCATGTTTTAATTCACCGCCAGCAAATCCTTCAGCTTGAATATATGATATCTCTTTAAGTTTTAATGCACCTTCTTGACTGACATTATAATCAATAGTACGACCAATAAAGAATGCATTATGTGTTGTCTCAAGGAAATCAGTAGCAATTTGTTCCATTACAGGTGCATCGTCTACGATAGATTCGATTGCAGTAGTAACTTTCGCTAATTCTCTTAATAAATCAATGTCTGCTTCACGACCATGTGTTTTAGCAACTATTTGAGCTAAAATGGATAATACAGCAATTTGTGCTGTATATGCTTTAGTAGAAGCTACGGCAATTTCTGGACCTGCGTGTAATAATAATGTTTGATCCGCTTCACGTGATAATGTTGAACCAGATACGTTAGTTATTGTTAGCGCTTTATGACCTAATTTTTTAGTTTCAACCAATACGGCACGACTATCTGCAGTTTCACCAGATTGTGAAATATAAATGAATAATGGTTTTTCAGATAATAAAGGCATGTTATAAACAAATTCAGAAGCTACGTGTACTTCTGTTGGTACACCTGCCCATTTTTCTAAGAATTCTTTACCAACTAAACCAGCATGATAGCTAGTACCAGCAGCGATAATATAGATACGATCAGCTTGTGCAACATCATCTACTATGTCTTTATCAATTTTTAGATTACCTTCGTCATCTTGATATTCTTGTATAATTCGACGCATAACAGCTGGTTGTTCGTGAATCTCTTTTAACATGTAGTGATCGTAAACACCTTTTTCAGCATCTGATGCATCAATTTCAGCAGTATAAGCGTCACGTTCTTGAACTTGACCGTTAATATCCTTGATAATAACTTCATCACGTTTAACGATAACAATTTCATGGTCATGAATTTCTTTATATTGATTAGTTACTTGTAACATAGCTAATGCATCTGATGCAATGACATTAAAACCATCACCAACACCGATTAAAAGTGGTGATTTATTCTTAGCTACATACATAGTATCTTTATCTTCTTCATCTAATAAACCTAAAGCGTATGAACCATGTAATAATGAAACAACTTTAGTAAATGCATCTTCTGTTTCAAAACCTTGTTTAGAGAAGTATTCAATTAATTGAACGATAACTTCTGTATCTGTTTCAGAAACAAATTTAACATCATTTAAATATTCATTTCTTAATTCTTCATAGTTTTCAATTACACCATTATGTACTAGTGTAAAACGACCAGTAGTTGATTGATGTGGATGTGAGTTTTCATAGTTAGGTACACCATGTGTTGCCCAACGAGTGTGACCGATTCCAACAGTGCCATCAATATCACTACTATCCGCTACTTTGCGTAATTCTGCAATACGACCTTTTTCTTTAAATACTTTAGTGCCTTCGTCGTTTGCTACAGCAACACCAGCTGAATCATAACCTCTATATTCTAATTTTTCTAAACCTTTTAATAATAATTCTTTGGCATTATCATAGCCAATATATCCTACTATTCCGCACATATTTACTTTTCCTCCAGTTATTGAAATAACGTTAGTAGCAATGATTTATTACTTATAATTTAGTTTAGTAATCTACTATCATTAGCGTTCATATTTGTAGTAACTTTTATCTTAGTTTAACCACACTTGAAAATAAGCGTGATAAATTATCACACTTAAACTTCTAACGTTTTTCATTTTATATAATATTAATTGGCGATCTTATTAACTTTGTCCAATAGGTTACCCTACTGTTTTACTTAATAAGCTAACGAATGAGCCACATCCGGGATAGCATCCGCCGATCTATTCGATCACTATCCTCCTCGTCTACAAGTTATAAATGTACGCTATAGAAATTTATACAAATAGATTTAATTTCTAATCCTCACATGTCATTAATAGCTTGCACAGGCGCTTTGTAATATTGTTTTACTATCCTCCCTTCCATTAGAACCTATTGTACAATGTAGTTTGTCTTAATTGCAAATATTTTCACAAGGTTTTTGTAAAAAATATGTACTACCGTTTCCATTTAAAATTCATTGTAATAAAGCTTTTAATTTACATTATCTTTACCTATATATTATAGAATGATTGTTGTCATGATTATTATGACAAATTTGAATTTTGTTCTTGTTGTAGTAATTGTCTACTTAGATTTACAATAAATATAGTCAAATACTAATTAAAAAAGAGGTGTAGATATGGCTCAGAAACAAGAAAACAAAGGTTTTGGCCGTAAAGTTCAAGCATTCGGTTCTTTTCTTAGTAGTATGATCATGCCAAACATTGGCGCGTTCATCGCTTGGGGATTTATCGCTGCTATATTTATAGACAATGGATGGATGCCTAATAAAGATTTATCTCAATTAGCTGATCCTATGATTAAATTTTTAATCCCATTATTAATCGCATTTAGTGGTGGACGTTTAATCCACGGATTACGTGGTGGTATCATTGCTGCTACATCAACTATGGGGGTTATCGTAGCATTACCTGACACACCAATGTTACTTGGTGCAATGATTATGGGACCATTAGTTGGTTGGTTAATGAAAAAAACTGACGAATTTGTTCAACCTAGAACACCACAAGGTTTCGAGATGTTATTCAATAACTTCTCTGCTGGTATCCTAGGTTTCATCATGACAATTTTAAGTTTTGAAATTTTAGCTCCAATCATGAAATTCATCATGCATATATTATCAGTTGCAGTTGAGGCTTTAGTTCATGCTCATTTACTTCCAATCGTAAGTATTTTAGTTGAACCAGCTAAAATTGTATTCTTAAATAACGCTATCAACCATGGTGTATTCACACCACTTGGTGCTGACCAAGCTGCTACAGCAGGTCAATCAATACTTTATACAATTGAATCAAACCCTGGACCTGGTTTTGGTATTTTACTTGCATATATGTTCTTTGGTAAAGGAACTGCAAAAGCTACTTCTTACGGTGCAGGAATCATCCACTTCTTAGGTGGAATTCATGAAATTTATTTCCCTTACGTATTAATGAGACCAATGTTATTTATCTCAGTTATTTTAGGTGGTATGACTGGCGTTGCTACTTATCAAGCAACTGGATTTGGATTTAGAAGTCCAGCGTCACCAGGATCATTTATCACTTATTGTATTAACGCACCTAAAGGTGAATTCCTTCATATGTTATTAGGTGTAGTATTAGCGACATTAGTTTCTTTCGCTGTTTCAGCAATTATTCTTAAGTTCACTAAAGAACCTAAACAAGATTTAGAAGCTGCTACTGCTCAAATGGAAGCAACTAAAGGTAAAAAATCAAGTGTGTCTTCAAAATTAACTAATAAAGATAATAATGACTCACCAGCTAAAGCTACTACTGCTGGTGCTGCAACAGGTGCTGGCGCTGCAGGTGCTGCTACTTCAACAGAACAATCTGATGATGAAGATAATGCTGATCAATTATTAGATAATTATAATACTGAAGATGTTGATGCCCACGATTACAGTAATGTTGACCATGTTATCTTTGCATGTGATGCGGGTATGGGTTCTAGTGCAATGGGTGCTAGTATGTTACGTAATAAATTCAAAAAAGCTGGCATCTCAGATGTAAATGTTACAAACACAGCAATTAACCAATTACCAAGTGATGCTCAATTAGTTATCACTCAAAAAACATTAACTGACCGTGCAATTAAACAAGTACCAAATGCAATTCACATTTCAGTTGATAACTTCTTAAACTCACCAAGATATGAAGAATTACTAAATAACCTTAAAAAAGAAGAACAATAATTTTTAAATATTAATATTAATGGAGGATACCGCCATGTTATTGAGTACACGTGAAAAAGAGATTATAGAACTTTTAATCAAGTATCACGGACAATATGTCACTATATATGACATTGCTCAACAACTGGCAGTGTCCTCTCGTACTATTCATAGAGAATTAAAGCACGTTGAATCATATATAGATACCTTTTCAATTCAACTTGACCGAGTTAACAAAAAAGGTATTCGTTTAAATGGGGATCAACAAGCTATTCAAAGCTTAAAATATGAAATGACGCAACAACAAACTATAGACTTATCAGTTGAAGAACAAAAGGTCATTATTTTATATGCTCTTATTCAATCTAAACATGCCGTTAAACAGTATAGTCTTGCTCAAGAAATCAGCGTTTCTATCCAATCATTAGCTAAATTATTGGATGAATTAGAACATGATTTAGAATCATATCAATTATCCTTAAAACGAAAACGTGGCGAAGGTGTTATGTTAAATGGTACTGAATCTAAAAAAAGAGAGTTCTTAAGTCAGCTAATGGTAAATAATTTAAATAGTACAAGTGTTTATTCAGTTATTGAAAATCATTTTGTCTATCAATCATTACATCAATCTCAACAATCACTTGTGGATTTAGACCGAATATTTAAAGTTGAGAGAATTCTAATGGATTATTTAGGAGAGCTTCCCTATTCACTAACAGAATCTAGCTATCTCACGTTAACCGTTCATATTGTACTAAGTATTACTCGTATGCAAAACAATGAATATGTATCACTTAATGAAGATATTTATCAATCGGTAAAACATACATTTGAACATGAAGTAGCTAGTGAAATTGCTAAACGTCTAGAAGATTTATATGATGTCCAATTCAACCAAGCTGAAGTCACATTTATTACCATTCACTTGCGGGGTTCAAAACGTAAAGATACTAAAGATACTTTATTTGAAGATAAGAAAAATGAACAAAAAATAAAATCTTTCGTGCAAAACGTAGAAGAGATTTCGGGTCAATACTTTGATGAAAAAACTACTCTAATTAATGGATTATCATTGCATATTAATCCAGCAATTAATCGTTTAGAATCAAATATTGAAACATATAATCCTTTGACCGATATGATTAAGTACAAATATCCAAGACTATTTGATAATGTGAGCAAAGCATTGCATGTTGTTTGGCCAGAGTTAATCTTTCCTGATAGCGAGATTGCTTTTATTGTCCTTCATTTTGGAGGATCAATTAAAAACCAAGGACATCAATTTTTAAATATTTTAGTCGTCTGTAGTAGTGGCATAGGTACAAGCCGTCTATTAGCAACTAGACTTGAACAAGTGTTTAGTGAAATTGAACGAATTACACAGGCTTCTGTAAGTGATCTAAACGTGCTTGATTTATCTCAATACGATGGTATTATATCCACCGTAAATTTGGATATAGATAGACCATTTTTAACAGTTAATCCTTTACTCCCTGATTCTGACATAGGATATGTCGCTTCATTTTTAAATACTAAAGAAGCACACCATATGAATCAAAATGAAGGAAAAGAATTAATTAATTATTCACCTGAAGATATTATGGAAACAATACGTCAAGGTTTAAAGTTAGTTGATTCCGTGAAAATAGAATATAAATCAGTAGATAATTGGAATCAATATTTATCTGATTACCTAGTAAGTCATCGTATTATTGATGATGGTCAGTCATTCGCTGAATTATTACAACATCGGTTGGAGGAAAATCCTAATTGGATACTAAGCCCCTACCCTATAGCTATTCCTCATATGAGAGATTCAATGTTTAAAGAACCATGTATCCTCATAACTATTTTGGAGGAACCTATAAAGATGAGTAATATTCAAAATGACAATGACTACATTAATTATATGTTAAGTATGTTTATTCCAGATAATGCAATCATGGTAGATCTTGTTAGTACAATTTCCGAAACACTAAGCAACCATTTGGAAAACTTAGATGATTTTATGAAAAATCCACATGACTTTAAAATTATACTGGAAAAGCAATTTTTAAAACGAATTAAAAAACAATTAATTTAGGAGTGTATTTATAATGAGCGAATTATTCAGTAATGAAAACATTTTTATTAACGTATCAGTAGCAAGCCAAAACGATGCAATCGAGAAAGCAGGACAAGCTCTAGTTGATAGCGGAGCTGTAACTGAAAATTATATTCAAGCAATGAAAGATCGTGAAGATGTTGTTTCAACATTTATGGGTAACGGTTTAGCAATTCCTCACGGTACTGAAGAAGCTAAAGGAAATGTCATTCAATCAGGCTTAAGTTTATTACAAATTCCTGAAGGTGTTGATTGGAATGGCGAAGAAGTTAAAGTTGTCGTTGGTATCGCTGGTAAAGACGGAGAACACTTAGACTTATTATCTAAAATTGCGATTACTTTCAGTGAAGAAGAAAATGTAGAACGTATTATCAACGCTAAATCTGCTGACGAAATTAAACAAGTCTTTGAGGAGGCTGATGCATAATGAAAGCAGTACATTTTGGTGCCGGTAATATTGGTCGTGGATTTATTGGATATATTTTAGCTGATAATAATATTAAAGTTACATTTGCAGATGTAAATGATGAAATTATTAATGCATTACAAACGGAACATGAATACGATGTTATTTTAGCAGATGAAGCTAAAACTACTACAAGAGTAAACAATGTAGATGCGATTAATTCTGCTAAACCTTCAGATGAATTGAAACAAGCTATTTTAGAAGCTGATTTAATTACAACTGCTGTTGGTGTTAACATTTTACCTATTATTGCAAAATCATTTGCTCCATATTTAAAAGAAAAAGAAAACCATGTTAATATCGTTGCTTGTGAAAATGCTATTATGGCTACAGATACACTTAAAAAAGCTATTTTAGATATTACTGGTCCTTTAGGCGACAATATTCATTTTGCAAACTCTGCAGTTGATAGAATTGTTCCATTACAAAAAAATGAAAATATTTTAGATGTTATGGTAGAACCTTTCTATGAATGGGTTGTTGAAAAAGATGCTTGGTATGGCGAAGAATTAGACCATATTAAATATGTTGATGATTTAACACCTTATATTGAAAGAAAATTATTAACTGTTAATACAGGACATGCTTTCTTAGCATATGCTGGTTATAACGATAATAAAGCAACTGTTTTAGATGCAGTTCAAGATAGCACTATCGAAGCTGGTTTAAGACGTGTACTAGCTGAAACAAGTGATTATATCACACGTGAATTTGATTTTTCTAAATCAGAACAATCTCAATATGTAGAAAAAATTATTGAACGTTTCAATAACTCTTATCTATCTGATGAAGTAACACGTGTTGGTCGCGGAACTCTACGTAAAATTGGTCCTAAAGATCGTATTATTAAACCATTAAATTATTTATATGAACATAATTTAGAAAGAGATGGCTTAGTTAAAGCAGCTGCCCTACTTTTAAAATATGATGATAAAGCTGACCAAGAAACTGTTGAAAAGAATAATTATATTCAAGAACATGGTGTAAAATCATTCTTACAAACGTATGCTAAAGTTGAAGGACCATTAGCAGAAGAAATTGAAAAAGAATATAATGAACTTATTTCAAAATAATATTTGTTGAATCAAAAATGGACCAGATGTAAGCTTCTGGTCCATTTTTATTATATATATTTAAAGAACGTGCCTTTTCATTTATGGCACGTTCTTTATTTGAATTATTTATCTAAACCCATTTTGTCTTCTACGACATCAGCAATTTGTTGGGCATATCTTTTTGCATCTTCATCTGTTGAAGCTTCAACCATTACTCTTACTAATGGCTCTGTTCCAGAAGGACGTACTAAAATTCTACCTTCTCCATTCATTTCAACTTCAACTTTAGTCATTACTTCTTTAACATCAATATTTTCTTCAACGCGATATTTATCTGTTACTCTTACATTTATTAATGATTGAGGATATGTTTTCATTTGTGAAGCTAACTCACTTAATGATTTACCTGACATTTTGATGATAGCTGCTAATTGTACACCAGTTAATAAGCCATCACCTGTTGTATTATAATCCATTAATACGATATGACCTGATTGCTCACCACCAAGATTATAATTTCCTCTTCTCATTTCTTCTACAACGTAACGGTCTCCAACTTTAGTTTTATTAGATTGAATGCCTTCATTTTCTAAAGCTTTATAAAAACCTAAATTACTCATTACAGTTGAAACTATCATATTATTATTTAATTCTTGGTTTTTATGCATTTCTTGACCAATAATAAACATAATTTGGTCTCCATCAACGATTTTACCATTTTCATCAACAGCAATAATTCTATCTCCATCTCCGTCAAATGCTAAACCAAAGTCACTTCCAGTTTCAAGAACTTTTTTTGCAAGAGCTTCAGGATGTGTAGAACCACAATTTTCATTAATGTTGTATCCATCTGGACTACAACCCACTGTTTCAGTATCAGCTTCTAAATCGCCGAATAAAAATGGTGCTAAAGAAGATGTAGAACCATTTGCACCATCTAAAACAATTTTCATACCTTCTAAATTAACATCTACAGTAGATTTTAAATAACTTAAATATTTTTGTGCACCTTCAAAGTAATCTGAATAATGAACGATTTCTGTACCAGTTGGTCTTGGTAAACTTGGATTTTCTTGATCAAGTAATTCTTCGATTTCATTTTCTTGATCATCTGATAATTTGAAACCATCAGAACCAAAGAATTTAATACCATTATCTGCAACTGGATTATGTGATGCAGAAATCATTACACCTAATTCTGCGTCCATTTCTCTCGTTAAATATGCTACACCTGGCGTTGAAATAATACCCAATCGCATGACTTCAGCTCCAATAGATATAAGTCCTGCAATGAGTGCTGATTCTAACATTTCTCCTGAAACTCTTGTATCTCTACCAACAAGGACTCTAGGGTGATTTTCCCCTTTATTATGTGCTAATACATAACCACCATATCTACCTAGCTTAAACGCTAGTTCAGGTGTTAATTCTTCATTTGCTACACCTCTGACACCGTCAGTACCAAAATATTTTCCCATGTTTTATTCTCCTTTTATTTCTTTCAATTATTTAACTGTGATATAAGCTTTTGTTTCTTCAGGGTTAACCCTACTTACACTTTTAGGTAAATCAAATTTTACAGTTTTCTCAGTGGACTCTGAAATATCATCTAAGTCTATTTCAGCTGTAATATTATTTATACCCTGTATATCTTCTCTACTACCATAAATTTCAACTTCATCGTCATCTAATTTAACATTATCTACCTTTTTATTGTCTTTTAATTTTCCAGTCGTCTTTGTGTTAACTTTAACCTTTTTACTATAAGGTTTAACAGACACTTTCAAATCAACTTCATCTGGGTTAATAGAAACATTCATTTTATTTAAATCTTTGTCATAAGCATTTACTGTAGCAATATCTTTAGTATCTTTACTTATTTTACTAGAATTTTTGAATGTTGCTTTTAAGTAAGCAATTTGTTTTAATTGTTCTTCTCCACCAGTTACTTTAACTGTTTCAGGTGAAATTTTTTGATTATCAATTTGGTAACCATCTGCAATATCACTTTGACTTACATCAGGCTCTACATGCATTGTTTTAGTTATTTTCTTTTCTAATGTGATGTTGGCTGATTTAGGTTTAACATTATAATTAATGCTATTATTTAAACCTTTAACTTGAAATTTCTTTTGATATTTACCAGCTTTTTCACCTGATAAATCTACAACAACTTTTAAATCATCGGGATCTTCAATTTTTATTAACTTTGATTGTGGACCAGAAATATTTACATCTACTGTGTCTGGTACATGTGTAGCGTGTAAATCTTTATGGTTATATATCGCTTCTACTGGAACATCTTGTATTGTTTTTGTTGATTTCTGTGATATATCATCAGAGTTAAAGATATTCCCAAATACATTATTCACTGATAAGAAGAAAAATATAGCTAATATCAGTACAACGAATCTTAATCCCCATTTACTTTCTAACATATTAATTCACACCTTTCTTTTGAAAGTGTGTGCCAAACCAATGTTCAGATAATAGCTCTTCAAACACTTCATTTGAAATATCTCTTCTTAACTTACCATCAAAAGTAACTGAAATATCACCAGTTTCTTCTGACACAATAACTGTAAAAGCATCAGATACTTCTGAAATACCTACAGCTGCTCTATGTCTTGTACCTAAACTTTTAGATATTTTAACACTATCTGATAATGGTAAATAACTTGCTGCTGCTGCTATTTTAGTTCCTTGAATTATCATTGCACCATCATGTAATGGTGTATTAGGTATAAACACATTGGTTAATAATTCTTGAGAAATTTTAGAATCCATAGGAATACCTGTTTCAATATAATCTTGAAGACCAGTTTCCTTTTCAAAAACTATAAGTGCTCCAATACGACGTTTAGCCATATATTGAACCGCTTTTGATACAGATTGAATTAATTTCTCTTCATCTTTAGTATAGGCGTTGGTATAACGTTTTAAGAAACTACCTCTACCTAATTGTTCCAAAGCTCTTCGAATTTCTGGTTGGAATATTACAATTAATGCCAATACTCCCCATTGAATCACAATGTCAAACAATTTTGAAGTTGCAGTCAAATTTAGTATTTTACTGATTTGTTGACCGATTACTATTACAACAATACCTTTTAATAATTGTATTGCTTTTGTACCTTTAAAAACTGTAATCAGTAAATAAAGAACATACCACACAATCAATAAATCGAGGACACTAGTTATGACTTTTAAAGTACTAAAATTTTGAAAAAAATTGGAAAAATCCATAACATCTCCTCCGATAACATTTTCCATATTATTCATTATATCAATCATTAGAACACGTGTCATATGAACACTAATAAAAATGAAAAAAACTTGCATGTCGATTAACATGCAAGTTACATAAATTAAATTATAGTAGTGTTTCTCCAAAAAATGTACCAAGTAATGAAACAGCTTGTTCCGCTGTATTGTTATGTAAATCAATTAATGGGTTAACTTCAACTAAATCCATAGATGTAATCATTTTGCTTTCATGAAGTAATTCAAGCGCAAAATGACTTTCCCTATAACTTAAACCACCTAACACTCTTGTACCGGTTCCTGGTGTTTCTGTAGGGTCTAATGCATCAACATCTAAAGATAAATGTAATCCATCGACATTTCTATTTTTTAAATATTGTACAGACTCATTTATTACAGACTCAATACCTAACTTATCAATATCAGCCATTGTATAAGTTTTAATATTTTGTTCTTTAATATAATGACGTTCCCCTTTATCTAAATCTCGCATACCAATAAGAACAACATTTTCAGGTTTTAGTTTAGGTTGAAAATCATTTAAATTCACAAGTTCACTTGGCCCTTCTCCAAGTAATATTCTTAATGGCATACCATGTATATTACCAGATGGAGATTCATCAGGAATATTTAAATCACCATGTGCATCATACCAAATTACCCCTAAATTAGAGTAGTGTTTACTTATTCCAGAAATAGAGCCTACTGCAATAGAATGATCGCCACCTATCACTAGAGGAAAACTATTATTGGATATAGTTTGATCAACTTTATCACTTAAAGTGTTTGAAACTTGAACAATTTCATCATAGTTTCTTAAACCTTCTTGCTCAGAGTTGAATTTTTTTAAATCTATTGTCGGTACATCAATATTACCTCTATCACTGACATTTAGACCAATATTTTCTAATCTATCTTGTAAACCAGCATACCTTATTGCATCTGGACCAAGATTGACTCCTAATTTTCTTTGACCAAATGTTGAAGGTACCCCAATAATATCTATATTTTTCATCTTATTCTCCACCTCTTTTAAGTATTAGTTATAGAATAATGTATTCGTTTACATAAAACAATAAAAAAACATCTTTCCTAAGAAAGATGTTTTGAGTGAGCCATAGAGGATTCGAACCTCTGACCCTCTGATTAAAAGTCAGATGCTCTACCAACTGAGCTAATGGCTCATATGGCTGGGCTAGCTGGATTCGAACCAGCGCGTGACGGAGTCAAAGTCCGTTGCCTTACCGCTTGGCTATAGCCCATTAAGATGGTGGAGGGGGGCAGATTCGAACTGCCGAACCCGAAGGAGCGGATTTACAGTCCGCCGCGTTTAGCCACTTCGCTACCCCTCCAACATATTTATTTAAACAAAATAAATGGTGGAGAATGACGGGTTCGAACCGCC
>NZ_KV791862.1:0-139 GCF_001808005.1 Staphylococcus sp. HMSC13A10
ATTTAATGCTTGGCAGTTCCCTACTCTCACATGGGGAGACCCCACACTACCATCGGCGCTACGGCGTTTCACTTCTGAGTTCGGCATGGGATCAGGTGGGACCACCGCGCTATGGCCGCCAAGCAAATTCGGTTTTAAT
>NZ_KV791862.1:1139-2357 GCF_001808005.1 Staphylococcus sp. HMSC13A10
AATCTTGAACAAGCTGACTTCATCGTTTCGTCTCTCTGACAAAACACTTTCGGTGTTGTCAGGTTAAGCCTCACGGTTCATTAGTACTGGTTAGCTCAACGTATCGCTACGCTTACACACCCAGCCTATCAACGTCTTAGTCTTAAACGTTCCTTTAGGTCGCTTAAAGCGACAGGGAAGACTCATCTCGAGGCAAGTTTCCCGCTTAGATGCTTTCAGCGGTTATCTCTTCCGCACTTAGCTACCGGGCAATGCCATTGGCATGACAACCCGAACACCAGTGGTGCGTTCACTCCGGTCCTCTCGTACTAGGAGCAACCCCTCTCAATCTTCCAACGCCCACGGCAGATAGGGACCGAACTGTCTCACGACGTTCTAAACCCAGCTCGCGTACCACTTTAAATGGCGAACAGCCATACCCTTGGGACCTACTTCAGCCCCAGGATGTGATGAGCCGACATCGAGGTGCCAAACACCGCCGTCGATATGAACTCTTGGGCGGTATCAGCCTGTTATCCCCGGAGTACCTTTTATCCGTTGAGCGATGGCCCTTCCATTCAGAACCACCGGATCACTAAGACCTACTTTCGTACCTGCTCGAGCCGTCACTCTCGCAGTCAAGCTGGCTTATGCCTTTGCACTAACCGCATGATGTCCGACCATGCTTAGCCAACCTTCGTGCTCCTCCGTTACTCTTTAGGAGGAGACCGCCCCAGTCAAACTACCCACCAGACACGGTCCCCGACCCAGTTTATGGGCCTAGGTTAGAACATCAAACGTTAAAGGGTGGTATTTCAAGGTTGGCTCCATGCAGACTGGCGTCCACACTTCAAAGCCTCCCACCTATCCTACACATCAAGGCTCAATGTTCAGTGTCAAGCTATAGTAAAGGTTCACGGGGTCTTTCCGTCTTGCCGCGGGTACACTGCATCTTCACAGCGAGTTCAATTTCACTGAGTCTCGGGTGGAGACAGCCTGGCCATCATTACGCCATTCGTGCAGGTCGGAACTTACCCGACAAGGAATTTCGCTACCTTAGGACCGTTATAGTTACGGCCGCCGTTTACTGGGGCTTCGATCAGGAGCTTCGCCTTGCGGCTGACCCCATCAATTAACCTTCCAGCACCGGGCAGGCGTCACACCGTATACGTCCACTTTCGTGTTTGCACAGTGCTGTGTTTTTAATAAACAGTTGCAGCCAGCTGGTATCTTCGACTG
>NZ_KV791862.1:2377-2973 GCF_001808005.1 Staphylococcus sp. HMSC13A10
AACAGTTGCAGCCAGCTGGTATCTTCGACTGGCTTCAGCGCCGTCCGCAAGGGACTTTACCTACCGCCAGCGTGCCTTCTCCCGAAGTTACGGCACCATTTTGCCTAGTTCCTTCACCCGAGTTCTCTCAAGCGCCTGAGTATTCTCTACCTGACCACCTGTGTCGGTTTGGGGTACGATTGTTGGTAACCTGAAGCTTAGAGGCTTTTCCTGGAAGCGGGGCATCAATTGCTTCACCACCTTAGTGGTTCGTCATCACATCTCAGCATTAAGTGACCGGATTTGCCTAATCACTCTGCCTACCTGCTTGAACCGGGACGACCGTCGCCCGGACAACCTAGCCTTCTCCGTTCCCCCATCGCAGTTACCACCAGTACGGGAATATTAACCCGTTTCCCATCGACTACGCTTTTCAGCCTCGCCTTAGGGGTCGACTCACCCTGCCCCGATTAACGTTGGACAGGAACCCTTGGTCTTCCGGCGTGCGGGTTTTTCACCCGCATTATCGTTACTTATGTCAGCATTCGCACTTCTGATACCTCCAGCATACCTCACAGTACACCTTCGCAGGCTTACAGAACGCTCCCCTACCCAAC
>NZ_KV791862.1:2993-3635 GCF_001808005.1 Staphylococcus sp. HMSC13A10
TACCCAACAACACTACGTGTCGCTGCCGCAGCTTCGGTGCATGGTTTAGCCCCGTTACATCTTCCGCGCGGGCCGACTCGACCAGTGAGCTATTACGCTTTCTTTAAATGATGGCTGCTTCTAAGCCAACATCCTGGCTGTCTGAGCCTTCCCACTTCGTTTCCCACTTAACCATGACTTTGGGACCTTAGCTGGCGGTCTGGGTTGTTTCCCTCTTCACGACGGACGTTAGCACCCGCCGTGTGTCTCCCGTGATAACATTCTTCGGTATTCGCAGTTTGCATCGAGTTGGTAAGTCGGGATGACCCCCTAGTCGAAACAGTGCTCTACCCCCGAAGATGAATTCACGAGGCGCTACCTAAATAGCTTTCGGGGAGAACCAGCTATCTCCCGGTTTGATTGGCCTTTCACCCCCATCCACAAGTCATCCGCTAATTTTTCAACATTAGTCGGTTCGGTCCTCCAGTTAGTGTTACCCAACCTTCAACCTGCCCATGGATAGATCACCGGGTTTCGGGTCTATACCCTGCAACTCATTCGCCCAGTTAAGACTCGGTTTCCCTACGGCTCCCCTATACGGTTAACCTTGCTACAGAATATAAGTCGCTGACCCATTATACAAAAGGTACGCAGTCACCCCAT
>NZ_KV791862.1:3655-4400 GCF_001808005.1 Staphylococcus sp. HMSC13A10
GGCTCCTACTGCTTGTACGTACACGGTTTCAGGTTCTTTTTCACTCCCCTCGCCGGGGTTCTTTTCGCCTTTCCCTCACGGTACTGGTTCACTATCGGTCACTCAGGAGTATTTAGCCTTGGAGGATGGTCCCCCCATATTCAGACAGGATAACACGTGTCCCGCCCTACTCGTCGAGTTCACAATAACAGCATCTTCAGATACGGGGCTATCACCCTTTACTGCCGGACTTTCCAGACCGTTCTCCTGACACTGCTATTGATTAAGACTCTGGGCTGCTCCCCGTTCGCTCGCCGCTACTAGGGGAATCTCGGTTGATTTCTTTTCCTCGGGGTACTGAGATGTTTCAGTTCTCCCGGTTCGCCTCATTAACCTATGGATTCAGTTAATGATAGTATCCATTGGATACTGGGTTTCCCCATTCGGATATCGTCGGGTATAACGGTTCATATCACCTTACCGACGCTTTTCGCAGATTAGCACGTCCTTCATCGCCTCTGATTGCCTAGGCATCCACCGTGTACGCTTATTCGCTTAACCTCACAACCCGAAAGTGTCTTTTTCAAAGACTATCTGGGTGGTGATGGCTGCGCAGATTACATTTCTTCGTTGGGCAGTGCTCGCAATGCTCACATACAAAAGTATGCTGCGCTTGCTGTGCGCTGTCCGCCTCGAACTGTAAATTGCTCGCTCATCCCACTTTGATGTCAAAACACATTCAAAGTTTGAGATTTTGAGAGACTCA
>NZ_KV791862.1:4420-6504 GCF_001808005.1 Staphylococcus sp. HMSC13A10
GTTTGAGATTTTGAGAGACTCACCAATATACCTCGGTGATATATTGATTTGTTTTCAATTTTTCAGCTTGTTCCAGATTGTTAAAGAGCATAATAAATAAGATAACTCATTTGAATTAGCTTAGTTATTCTCTGACTCTCGTCAGATAAGTGGTACGCCTTTCACTCATACCGCGCATTGGCGTCCCCTAGGGGATTCGAACCCCTGTTACCGCCGTGAAAGGGCGGTGTCCTAGGCCTCTAGACGAAGGGGACTTCTGTCAGCTTCGCAGACGCGCTTTTGCTCGTTCTTCATCAGACAATCTGTGTGAGCACTTCACATAACACGTATCTCTTAGGTAAGGAGGTGATCCAACCGCAGGTTCCCCTACGGTTACCTTGTTACGACTTCACCCCAGTCATGAATCACAAAGTGGTAAGCGCCCTCCCGAAGGTTAAGCTACCTACTTCTTTTGCAACCCACTCCCATGGTGTGACGGGCGGTGTGTACAAGGCCCGGGAACGTATTCACCGTAGCATGCTGATCTACGATTACTAGCGATTCCGACTTCATGGAGTCGAGTTGCAGACTCCAATCCGGACTACGACAGACTTTATGAGTTCCGCTTGCTCTCGCGAGGTCGCTTCTCTTTGTATCTGCCATTGTAGCACGTGTGTAGCCCTACTCGTAAGGGCCATGATGACTTGACGTCATCCCCACCTTCCTCCGGTTTATCACCGGCAGTCTCCTTTGAGTTCCCACCATTACGTGCTGGCAACAAAGGATAAGGGTTGCGCTCGTTGCGGGACTTAACCCAACATTTCACAACACGAGCTGACGACAGCCATGCAGCACCTGTCTCAGCGTTCCCGAAGGCACTCCTCTATCTCTAAAGGATTCGCTGGATGTCAAGAGTAGGTAAGGTTCTTCGCGTTGCATCGAATTAAACCACATGCTCCACCGCTTGTGCGGGTCCCCGTCAATTCATTTGAGTTTTAACCTTGCGGCCGTACTCCCCAGGCGGTCGATTTAACGCGTTAGCTCCAGAAGCCACGGTTCAAGACCACAACCTCTAAATCGACATCGTTTACAGCGTGGACTACCAGGGTATCTAATCCTGTTTGATCCCCACGCTTTCGCGCCTGAGCGTCAGTCTTTGTCCAGGGGGCCGCCTTCGCCACCGGTATTCCTCCACATCTCTACGCATTTCACCGCTACACATGGAATTCTACCCCCCTCTACAAGACTCTAGCCAACCAGTTTCAGATGCAATTCCCAAGTTAAGCTCGGGGCTTTCACATCTGACTTAATTGACCGCCTGCGTGCGCTTTACGCCCAGTAATTCCGATTAACGCTTGCACCCTCCGTATTACCGCGGCTGCTGGCACGGAGTTAGCCGGTGCTTCTTCTGCGGGTAACGTCAATTGATAAGGGTATTAACCTTATCACCTTCCTCCCCGCTGAAAGTACTTTACAACCCTAAGGCCTTCTTCATACACGCGGCATGGCTGCATCAGGCTTGCGCCCATTGTGCAATATTCCCCACTGCTGCCTCCCGTAGGAGTCTGGGCCGTGTCTCAGTTCCAGTGTGGCCGATCATCCTCTCAGACCAGCTAGAGATCGTCGCCTAGGTGAGCCTTTACCCCACCTACTAGCTAATCCCATATGGGTTCATCCGATAGTGCAAGGTCCGAAGAGCCCCTGCTTTGGTCCGTAGACATTATGCGGTATTAGCCACCGTTTCCAGTAGTTATCCCCCTCTATCGGGCAGATCCCCATACATTACTCACCCGTCCGCCGCTCGTCAGCAAGAAAGCAAGCTTTCTCCTGTTACCGCTCGACTTGCATGTGTTAGGCCTGCCGCCAGCGTTCAATCTGAGCCATGATCAAACTCTTCAATTAAAAGTGTTTGATGCTCAAAGAAATCGAAAACTTAGCTTATTCATTATATGAATTAACTTGTTAGTCACTCTTCAAGACTTGATACATCTAATTTTTTAGAAGATATCGTCTCTGCGAGTGCCCACACAGATTGTCTGATAATTTGTTAAAGAGCAGTGCAACTGTCGCTGCCGTTTCCGGTCTTCTGCGTTGTTGCGAGGAGG